>DASQXY010000108.1:0-3321 GCA_035639455.1 Chthoniobacterales bacterium
CGTTCACACCAGCGAGCCGTAGCGGAGTTGCAGATTTCAGATTGCCGACTGCCGATCACCAATTCTTGATCCATTTCGTTTGATCTGTTCCGGCAGTGCCGTCGGCGATGCTCCACAAGTCAAACGTCGGATTGTACCCTATCGTCCCGCTCGGATTCGATGCCTTTGCTGTGGAATAACCATAGCTGTTTCCGAATGGGTCCCGAATCGCAGTCACGGGATTAGAAGAACTCGGCGGGTTCGACATGTCGTTTCTTAACAGTGAGGCTGGTTTGAACGGCATATATGACCGCACCCCTGAATCTGGCGTTCCGTCGAAGTCGTGATCTCCTGAAAGTTCGCCGTACACGTATCGACAAGGCGTCTTGTAGTCGCCAATGTTAGTCGTCGTGGGATCAAGATTATCTGTTGTTGCGTCCCGCGGATAAATTCCGTTATCGGCTTTATAGCTTTCGCAGGCGGCGGAGATGGCAGCGATTTCGGCTTCGGTGCGCGAGCGAGCGCCTTTTTTCTGGACGTAGCCGACGGTGGCGAGAACCAGCCCGGCCAAAATGATGATGATCGTGATGACGACCAGGAGCTCGACGAGCGTGAATGCGCCGATGTGGCGCGAATTTCCAATTTGCGCTCGACGAGCTCGCAACTTGAAAAGTTGCGCCACAATCACGTTTGCTGTTGCAGGCCGCTGATGATGCTGATGAGCGGCATGAACAGGGCGATGACGATCGTGCCGACAATGACCGCGAGGAAAATAATCATGATCGGCTCGAGCGCGGCGGTCATCCCGGCAACTGCGGTGTCGACTTCCTCGTCGTAGACGTCAGCGATCTTCAACAGCATCTCGGGCAACTGTCCGGTTTCCTCACCGACATCGATCATGCTGATGACCATCGGCGGGAAGACGCCGCTGGCATCGAGCGGTTGAACGATCGACTCGCCTTCTTTGACGCTTTCGTGCACCTGCGAAATCGCTTTCGCGATGACCATGTTGCCGGCTGTGTCGCGGGTAATGTTCAGTGCTTGCAAGATCGGAACACCACTGGTGACGAGCGTGCCAAGCGTGCGCGAAAAGCGCGAGATGGCGGTTTTGCGCAACACGTCTCCAAACAGCGGAAGTCGCAGCTTGATCGCGTCGAGGACCGATTTTCCGGCGCGGGTGCGGGCGATCAATTTGTAAGCGGCGAATAGCGCGATGATCGCGCCGAGGAGAATCAAGCCGTGGTTCTTTACCACCGAGCTGACGCCGATGACAAATTGCGTGATGGCGGGCAATGGTTTGTCGCCCAACATATCGCGGAAGATCGCCTGGAACTTCGGAACGATGAACACGAGCAGAAAACCCATGATCCCCACCGCCATCGTCATGACGATGATCGGGTAAACCATCGCGGCGGCGACTTTGTGTTTGATCTTTTGCGCCTTCTCTTGGAACTCGGCGAGTCGGCCAAGGACGAGCTCAAGTACACCGCCGAGCTCGCCGGCTTTGACCATGTTGACAAAGAGATCGTTAAAAATCGTCGGATGCTGGGCCAGAGTATCGGAAAAGGTACTGCCGCCCTGAACGCCATCGGCGAGATTCTGAATCGCATTTTTCAACGTGGTGTCGCGTTCCTGTCGTGCGAGCACGTTCAAGCCGCGCAGAAGTGGCAGCCCGGAATCGATTAACGTCGCCAACTGCCGGGTGAACATCATCAGCGTTTTGGATTTAACTTTCTTGCGCCGGAAAAGAGTGATCTCCATGCGCAGGCCTTTTCCTCTGGCCGCAGCGAAAGGCTTGGCCCTGGCTTTGCGGGCCGGCTTTTTCCCATCGCGGCCGCCGGCTTTTCCTTCTTCGTAGACGCTGGTCGGGAAAAATCCTGCCCGCCGCAATTGGCCGATGGCTTCGTTAGGAGAAGGCGCGTCGACTGAGCCGGTGGACTCCTGGCCACGCGCGTCGAGAGCTACGTAAGCGAAACGAGGCATAGGTAGGTTAAGCGGACTAGCGATTCATAGGCCAAACGAGCGAAATCAGCGCGAACGTCATTATAGTCTTTATACTGGTGAGTTTTCTATGTGTATTTGAGCACTTCCTCAACCGTGGTGTCACCGGCGAAGATGCTACGCAAGCCGTCCTGGCGCAGCGTGACCATGCCAAGCTCGATCGCCTTCTGCTTGATTGTAACTGTCGGCGCGCGCTCATTGATTAACTCACGTAGGGGATCGGTGATTTTGAGCAGCTCGTAAATTCCTTTGCGACCCTTGTAGCCCGTGTCGTTGCAGGCATTGCAACCCTTTCCATAGTAAAACTGCTTTTCACCGATGTCGTGTGGCGCAAGGCCGAGTTCCGCGAGCAGGTCTGCGTCGGGTTGATAAGGGGTCCGGCATTGCGGGCAAATGCTGCGGAGCAAGCGTTGGCCGAGCACGGCTTCGAGGGTGGAAGAGATCAAAAACGGTTCGACCCCCATGTCGATCAAACGCGTGACGGCGCCGCCGGCGTCATTCGTGTGCAGGGTTGTGAAGACGAGATGCCCCGTAAGTGAGGCCTGAATGGCGATCTGCGCCGTCTCGAGATCGCGCGTTTCACCGACCATAATGCGATCCGGGTCCTGACGCAGAAATGCGCGCAATACTCGCGCGAACGTCAGGCCGATGGCCTCATTGACTGGCACCTGAATGATTCCTTCCAGATCGTACTCGACTGGCTCTTCGGCAGTCAGGAGCTTGGAATCGATAGTGTTGATCTTGCGGAGGCAGGAGTAAAGCGTCGTCGTTTTGCCGGAGCCGGTCGGCCCGGTGCAGATGAAAATTCCATTCGGCCGGTGGATCAGCTCGAGCAGATAATCGCGGATGTAATCGGGCATGCCGAGCATCTCGAGGTCGAGATTGACTGTTGTGCGGTCGAGCACGCGCAACACTAGGCTTTCGCCAAACTGTGTCGGTAGCGTCGACACGCGAAGATCGACATGTCGGCCGGCGATATTCTTTTGAATCCGTCCATCCTGCGGGAGACGGCGTTCGGCGATGTTCATGTTTGCCATTACTTTGACGCGCGAGATTACCGGCAGCGCGAGGTGCCGCGGCGGCGGCGACATTTCGTAAAGCGCGCCGTCGACGCGGTAGCGGATCTTGAATTCGTTCTCGAACGGCTCGAAGTGAATGTCCGACGCGCGGTCTTGAATTGCCTGGTAGAGGATAAGATCGACAAAACGGATGATCGGCGTCGCGTTCGCTTCAGCTTCGACCGCATCGGCCCCATCAGTTTCGTGCACCCGGAGAAGCTCGCCCGTCTCGCCGAGCTGTTTGAGGATGTCCTCCATGGTCGCCGTTTCGGTGCCGTAATAC
>DASQXY010000109.1:0-8916 GCA_035639455.1 Chthoniobacterales bacterium
TACCGCATTTCGCGACGTAGTCCGCGGCATTGTCGATCTTACCTGGCTCGAAGCAACTGCTGCTTCCGCCGCGATCGCCGCTCGTTTCGCCGCCAATCAGAAATATTGACCAGTGCGCGCTTCAATCTACGCTGGCTAACAAATTCAGGAGGAGAAAAATTATGGTCAACTCGTTTATCTTCGGAGCTATTTCGTTGCTTGCAGTCGTCGCGCCGGTATTCGCAGCGGCTGAAAAAGACGGCATGATGGACAAGGAGAAAGCCGTCTGGCAAGCCGTGCAGGACAAAAAATTTGACGCCTTCCGCAAGTATCTCGCCAGTGATTATCGCGCTGCCTATGCCGAAGGACTCTTCAACCTAGACCAAGAGATGGACACGGTTCGGAAAGCCGATCTAAAGTCGTTCTCGCTCAGCGACTCAACGGTTGTCATGCCGGACAAGGACACGACGCTGATGACCTACAAATCGACGACGGAAGGCACGCAGGACGGTAAAGACATGTCCGGCACGTGGAACTGCGCATCCGTCTGGCACAAGTCGGGCGCGGAGTGGAAGGTTGTCTTTCACACCGAGGTAAAGGCGCAATAGGCGGCGGCCGATGCGCTTGACTCGCTCAGCGCCGACGAACGAGGCTGTGTCCGTCCTCGAAGAAATTGATCGGGGATCTTACATCCGAAGACCAGCACTGAAGCCGGGCTAAATCCTTTCTTTATGGCCACCGATTTCATCGCCAGCGACAGATCTGATTGATGCTTTTGATGAGGCGGCGAATTTCTGCGGCGATGTGGGGCGGCGGGTCTGTGGCTTGTTTTCGGATCGTAAGTAAGGCGGCCAACAATTCTGCATAAAGCTCGGAGGACGTCGTCCACGCCCTGTGATGAACCAATTCGTGCAGACGATCGGCCTCCGCTCTAAAGCCGTAGCTTCGAAGTTGGCCACCGAGGTGGTCAATGACCGCGGGCAAGTCCGCGGCGCGCGCCAACTTGCGCCTGGCTTTGAACGGCCACATTGATACCTCCGATGCGAAGAGTTCGTCACCGGCGGTACATGCGCAATGAAGTTTCACTCCGTGCCGGTCAGGTTGAGTTTGTCAAAGTCGGCACGGATGCGTGGCGATGGCGCGATGTTTATCGATGGCTGCTCGGTCTGAATTGGCCGCGGTTCGCCGCATTTGTGGGCGCGCTTTATGTCGGACTGAATCTTTTCTTTGCCATGCTCTACAGCCTCGGCCGAAACAGCATTGCAGGGACCGGCGGGCATTGGTTCCTCGACTGCTTTTTCTTCAGCGTGCAGACGCTCGCCACCGTCGGGTACGGACACATGTATCCGCAGACCCTCTATGGACACGTGATCAGCACGATCGAAATCATGACCGGAGTGTTTCTGCTCGCCGTGATGACCGGACTAATCTTCGTCCGGTTCTCGCGACCGATCGCGCGCGTTGCGTTCAGCCGCTCCATGGTGGTGGCGCCATTAAACGGCAAGCCCACGCTGATGGTGCGAATCGGCAATGAGAATCAGCACAGCATGGTCGAGGCCGAGTTTCGGATCATGTACTCGCGCGATGAACCGCTGCTGGAAGGTGGAGATTTCCGGCACTTTTACGTTCTGAAACTGCATTTTGACAGGCTGACAGTTTTTCCGGCGGCGCTGACGTTGCGCCATTCGATTGACGAACAGAGTCCGCTTTACGGCGCAAGTGTGGAATCGCTCAAAGCCGAGCGCGCGCTTTTTATTGTCTCAGCTGTGGGAATCGATCCAGTCATCGCCGCTGCCGTCCAGACGCAAAAAGATTACAACTGGCGCGATATTCGGTTCGGCGAACGCTTTGTCGAGATTTACACTGAACACGGCGGTGGAAGATTGACGGTGGATTATGGCCGGCTACACGATACCGAACCGGCCGGGCTTGAGATACTGGGTCGGGACGGATCCTTTCCACTAGCGAGCCAACCAGCTCCGCGGACTGAAGAATGAGGGGCGAACATGCGCACGTCGACAAACCCGAGCCGCGCTGGCAGGCGCTACTCGCCGTGCTGGCGATCGGGGCGATTTATCTCGCGCTGCCGCGTCACCTGATTCTTGGACCCATTTGGCTTTTGCCAACGGTCATTGTCGTTCTGCTCGTCCCCACGGTCGTCAGTCATCGCAGGGGGAAGCGATCGCTCAATCGCGCGCTTGGTATTCTGATCAACGGCATCACGACGCTGGCGTTAATTGGCTCGGTCGTGCTCCTAGTTCGCGCGCTGCCTTCCCACCGGGAAGCGCCGCTGGAGCTGCTGCGCTCCGGCGGATTGCTCTGGCTGACGAACGTCATCGTGTTTGCTCTTTGGTATTGGCGACTCGACGGCGGCGGCCCGACGCGCCGGCACGAGGAAAAGAAATTCGGCAGCACCAGCTTTCTATTTCCGCAAATGCAATTAGAACGGACCGAGCGTGGCCGGTTCGAGTGCGAACAATGGCGGCCGCGTTTTGTGGATTATTTTTTCGTCGCGTTCACGCAAAGCTCGACTTTTGGCCCGACCGATGCGCCGCTGCTTGCCCGCTGGTCGAAGGTGCTCGCGATCATCCAAATTTTCATTTCCCTCAGCATCGTGATTCTTCTCATCTCTCGCGCCGTCGGCGTGCTGTGAAGCTGGGCGTGAATCATTAAATCGTCGGAAGTTAATCGATTCACACTAAACGCTTCTGAATTGGACGGTGGGCCTTGAGCGTTGGACGTTTGCTCTATGAACCTCTGGGTCGGCACGTCTGGCTTTCAATACGCCGAATGGAAAGGCAACTTTTATCCGGAGGATTTGCCGACGAGCAAAATGCTCGCGTTTTATGCCGAGCGTTTCCCCACGACTGAAATCAATTACACCTTCCATCGCATTCCAACGCCGAAAACGATCGACAACTGGAAAATGCAAACGCCCGACAAATTTCGCTTCGCTTTGAAAGCACCGCAGAAAATTACCCATTGGTCGAAGCTCCGTGATTGCGCCGACACGCTGGAATATTTTTGCAAAGTCGCGAGCGGCCTCGGTGAACGGCTTGGTCCGATGCTGTTTCAATTGCCGCCGACCTTCAAAAAGGACGCCGATGTGCTGAGTTCATTTGTCCGAGAATTTCCTGACATCCGTGCGGCATTTGAGTTTCGCCACGAATCCTGGCTCGACGAGGAAATTTTCGACATGCTCAAATCGCGCAATGTCGCGCTTTGCATCGCCGACACTGACAATCTCGCGACACCACAGACAATCACAGCCGATTACGGTTATCTGCGGCTTCGCCGCGGGGATTATCAAAAGATTGACATTGACCGTTGGGCCGATTTCGTGCGCACCCAAAAACCAAACTGGAAAGACGCATTTGTCTATTTCAAACACGAGGAAAGCGGCATCGGGCCGAAGCTTGCCGCAGAGATGACCAAGCTGTTGCTGGCGGAGTGAAGAAAATGCGCCGCCGAAGACTCGCGGTTATCTTTGTCACAGTGGTGGTATGGATGTTTGTTCTGCACGCAGCCATGGCCCAAAACGACCGCCCGCGACGCGACATCAACGCCGTACTTGCCGCGCATGATAAGGAGTTGCTGGCCCTGCCGGACGTCGTCGGCGTATCCGTCGCGACACTCGATGATCGCCGCACGCCGTGCTTGAGAATCATGCTCGCCCGGCACAACGCTAAGACAGAGCGCGCGCTTCCGAGTTCGATTGAGGGCTACCCGGTTTTGCTGGAAATAACCGGTGAAATTCGCGCGCTCAGAGGGAAGCAGTAGCAGTTTCTTCCGCCGTCCCTCAGAGCGTCTTGAGGTATTCGATCAGCTCGTGTTTTTCTTCGTCGCTCAGGCTCGTGGCGTAGTCGTGTCCAGAATTGGAATTGCCCCTGGCGTTCGTATCGAACAGGTACGGGCCTTCATCCGCATAACCGAGCACCGTTTCGTCGAAGCGCCGCGAGCCGCGGTGGAACGTTTTCGCGCGTTCAGTCGGCGGCGTAAGCAGCTCGCGCATGGTCCGCACGGAGCCATTATGCAGGTAGGGCGAACGCGCCCAGACACCACTTAATGTCGGCGCCCAGTATTTCCCAGTGCTGCGGACACCGACCTCCTTCGGTGCCTCGTACCCCTCAGCTTCCAGCTCGGCCAGGAATTTGTTGAACTGGTCAGCCAGTTTCTGACTGAACAGTTGCGCCCGCTGCGGATCGGTGCCGAGTTCAGCTACGGAATGCAATCTTTTATCGCTCTCCGGACCACCGTGGCAGGAGTTGCAATTCGCCGCAAACAATGGTTCGCCGCGTGTGGCTGCATCAGTGTCGACCTTAAATGGATAACGCGGCGGCGCGATTTTCTCCGTCAGCTCGGTTTGACGTTTCACGTCGGCAAAGACGAGATCGGCGCGTTTTCCATGTAACGGCGTGCCCAGACCGAGAGACGCGAGCAGGTTGCGCGCAATCGGTGAGCGCGTGTTTCCGTCCCAGTGCACCCATATCCGCTTCCCCACATTCCAGACGAGACCAAATTTAATCGGCGCGTACGGCTGCGGCGTGTTGAGCAAGCTGGCCGAGAGCAAACCGAATGCATCGTTGCGGCCGGGGCCCGATGCGGGTGGCGGCTTCTCCGGCGGCTTGTCGGGAACGTGCAACGCGGTGCGAATGTTGTGAAATAGTTGCAACATTGCGTGTGCGACCGCTGCAAGATCGCCATGATGATCCAGCAGTTCCGCATCGAGGAGCAAAGCGCCGGGGGCGATGATATGCAGGTCGCCCGGTTCAATATCTTTGGAACCGAACGGGTCGGCTGTCATTGCGGTCTTAATCTTTTCTTCCTGCTGCTGCCATTCTTTTGCGAAGAGCAGCTGCGTCGCCGGCTCGTCCTGCGGATGTGTGACTGACAAATAGGCACTTAAAAAGCCTTTCATGTTTGCCGGCTCGGCGGTCTTGAAGGTTGCAACGAGCACGGAGCCAAAAAAGGATTCAACATCAAAATGACTCGTCACACCGAGAATTCGAATTGGCGTGCTGCTCGAAGCGTGCGTGATTTGCGCGACGTGACATGAGGCGCAGTTGATGCCGACAGCGGCCAGCCCGCCGAGATGTTTGACCTCCTTCTTACGACTGAATCCGATCGGCCACCCAAACTCCGGATCAGGGATCAGGCCGAGATGACTCAAGTCTTCGGTCGGGAACAACTCCGGATATGTTTTAATAAACGCCCGCAACACTGCTTCCGGAAAAACTTCCGTACTCATGGTGCCGTGAAGGAAAAAATCCATATCTGCCCGAGACCAGGTCGGCACCTGTTCAGCAGCAATCGTCGAAACTACCGATGGCGCCTGGTCAGTGGCTCCTTCGGCGGAAAGTACGTTCTGAGCGATAGACAACAGCGTGCCGAGTGACAGCAGTCGTGTCAGCATCTGCTTCCTGTTCATCTAGGCGACGAATTTATGGAAACAGCGCGCCGATTGTAAAGCCGCCGAGCTGGGTGTTGGCGACAGGTAAGCTAACCCGACACATTGGGATGAAGACAACGATCTGGCGCGCGCAGGTGAGTTGCCGCGGTGCTTGTGTCAAGCACCGACTCTTGTAAATAGGCGCTTGGCACAAGCGCCTCTACAATGAGTTCGATCGCCGAAAATCTCGAACACGTCCGCGCGCAAATCGCTGACGCCGCGAAGAAAAGTGGCCGAAACAGCCAATATATCGAGCTTGTCGCGATCGCGAAAACGCACAACGCCGAAAAAGTGCGCGAGGCGTACGAAGCCGGGCAGGTCCTGTTTGGCGAGAGTCGTGTCCAAGAAGCTCGAGCGAAAATACCGGAGCTGCCGTCGAGCTTGCGCTGGCATTTCGTCGGTCATCTTCAGAGGAATAAAATCCGCCACGCGCTGCCGCTTTTTGAAATGTTTCACGCGATTGACGATGTCGATCTTGCGCGCGAGATGGATCGGATCGCACAGGAGGAGGGGATGCAGCCGCGAGTGCTGCTCGAGGTCAACGTCGCGGGCGAAGGGAGCAAGTTCGGCTTTCATCCTAACCAGTTGCCCGAGGACATGGATGAACTGCTCGCGCTGCCGCGGCTGACGATTGAAGGGTTGATGTGTCTTCCGCCGGTCGCGAACAAACCGGAGCATTCACGCAAGTACTTTGTCGATCTTCGCGAATTGCGTGACGAGCTGGAAAGAGAATTCCGTGTCAAACTGCCACATCTCTCGATGGGCATGACACAGGATTTCGCCGTTGCTATCGAGGAAGGCGCAACGCTCGTCCGTGTCGGCACCGCGATTTTCGGCGAACGCAAGCGTCGGAACATGGACTTGTAGTCTGTGCCGCCAGCCAATAGCGTAATGATTGCGGCTGGTTCAGCGGGTTAGCAACCCGCTGGCCGCACGGGCTAAAAGCCTATGTCCCGGACGCCAACCTCGACTCCGCATGCGTCTTGAACCGAGAAATATTCAGCAGATCGGGAACGAGCTCGCCATTCAATGGAACGATGGCAATGAGTCGTATCTCAATCTGGAGACGCTCCGCCGTGCCTGCCCGTGTGCCGCCTGCGGAGGCGAGCCGGACGTGCTTGGGAACATTTCGCGGCCGGGCGTCAGCTACACGCCGGAAAGTTTTCAGCTCGCCGGCTTCAACATGGTGGGCGGATACGCGTTGCAGCCGCGCTGGCGCGATGGGCACGACACTGGCTTATACACGTTTCAATACTTGCGGCGGCTAAGTGCACCGGTGACTTCGACATGACGTTCTCAGCCAAGTTCGCGATTGTTTTTCTCTGCGCGGCCATTTGCGCGTTGTCCGTCAGTTTGATTCCGCGTGAGCGGAATGGTCCGAACGATCAACCACGTCCCGGCTTGCCTGTGATTCTGCGCGAGAAACAAACAGCGACCTGGTTACTGGTTTGATTCGAAAGCGGCGGTCTATGACCATCGCCCGGATCGATGCGACGCTCCCAGAGCGCCGCTACGGAATTGGATGAAGACGCTGTACTTCGTCGCAGGCGAGCCGAGCGCGGACAACCACGGCGCGGCCGTAATGAAGGCGCTGCGCGCGCGGTATGCCGATGTCAGGTTTGTTGGGTGCGGCGGACCGGAAATGCGAACTGTCGCCGGCGACGGAGTGGAGAATTGGATCAGCCGTGCCGGCGTGCTCGGCTTGTGGGAAGTGCTGAAGCAGTATGGATACTTCCGACGAAAATTTTACGACACTCTTCAGCGCATCGAAAAGAGCAGCCCCGACGCCGTCATTCTGATCGATTATCCCGGATTTAACCTGCGTCTCGCGCGCGCTCTCCGCCGACGCCACGCGGCGGCCAAAGTCATTTACTACATCAGCCCGCAGGTGTGGGCATGGAACCGCGGACGTATTCACAAGATGGCGCGCTGGATTGATCTCATGCTCTGCATCTTCCCGTTTGAATCCGAGCTCTACAGCAGATCCGGTCTGCGCACCGTTTTTGTCGGCCATCCGATGATCGATCGGCTACGCGCGCGCAGGGCGGATATCCAGCGCGACCCCAATCTGGTCGGGCTGTTTCCAGGCAGTCGCCGGCGTGAAGTACGAAAGATTCTCCCGCTCTTGATCAAGACTGCGCAGGAGCTGCGCCGAGCGAAACCAGCTTTGCGATTTGAAATCTCTGCCGCCTCCGCGGATTTGCGGGCGCAAATCCAATATGCGTTAGATCGGCATCCGCAAGGTCGACAATTGTTTACGATCAGAATTGCCGACGCGCCGAGCACCATGCAGCGCGCATACGTCGGCATCGTCGCGTCGGGAAGCGCCACGCTCGAAGCGGCGTATTTTCGACTCCCCTTTGTGCTCGTCTACAAAGTGGCATGGCTGACCTATCTCGCTGCCCGGCTGGTCGTGCGACTCGATTCGATTGGCATGCCAAATGTCCTCGCCAAGAAACAAATCGTGCCAGAATACATTCAGCACGAAGCGCGACCGGGCGCGATCGCGCGCGCGGTTCTGCGCCTCATCAACAACGCCGTCGCGCGGCAGCGAATGCTTTCTGCGTTTAATAAGATCGTTGCGAGTCTTGGCGAAGCCGGCGCCAGTGAACGTGCGGCGCAGGCGATTCTCGACGAAATCCGCTGATGCATAATTTCTCGGTGGTCGATGTGCTCCAAAGCGGGCGCACGATGTTAGTGCTCGCTGGTCTGACACTGCTGCTTTTCTGCACCGCGAATCTTCCATGGCAACTGGACGATTACGATCAAGCGAAGCAGGCCTTTACCTCGTTCGAGATGCTGAAAGAAGGACATTGGCTTTACCAGCACACTCCAAACGGTCGCGTTGCGACGAAGCCGCCGCTTGTCGGCTGGACGTCCGCCGCGCTTTTTGCCCTCACCCGCTCATGGGCTGCGGCCTGGCGGTTACCTTCTTTGATTGCCGCATTCGTTCTGGCAATCTTTCTCACCCGCGCCGCAACTTCCGCTTACGGATGGCCCGCCGGTTTGGCCGCGTTCAGCGCGTTTAGCTGGAATCTGTTCACGCCGCGGGTGGCGACTTTGGTGCGAACCGATATGCCGCTCGCGCTGACGATATTTCTCTTCGGCCTCCTGGTCTGGGACAAGATTCGCAAAGGCGAGTCGTGGAAGCGCAGCGAACAATGGTCGATCTTCGCCTTGTTAACGGCAGCCCTGTTCATTAAAGGGCCGATCGTCTACGCGTTTCTGCTTCCTGGAATGGCGGCGTTCGCGTACTGGCGTGGCGCCGATTGTGGTGCAAGCGTCTGGTGCGGCAGCCTGCCGTGGATTGCTTCGCTCGGCATCTTTTCGCTGTGGGTCGGCGGCGGAATTTTATCCGAACACAATTTTTTCGATGAGGTCGTGAGGCGCGAGTTTCTTGGGCGCTTTAGCGAAACGATCCATCAGCCGCAGCCACTTTGGTTCTATCTGCCCCATCTGCTGCACAAGTTTTTCCCCTGGAGTGTGTT
>DASQXY010000110.1:0-7478 GCA_035639455.1 Chthoniobacterales bacterium
CAGTAATGGTGAGTACCGCGGTCCAGGTTTGCAGGGTCAGCAAAGACTGGTTCTCCGTTTCCATGATAAACGGACCATTCCCATGCAGTGTTCCCCAAATTGCGATAGTCGACAGAATGAAGATCCCGGTCGCGGTCTCACGTTGCGAGAACCGGAACGCTGTCCAGATCACGACTGGCCCGCAGATGAAGGAGATCGGGTAATTTCTGGCCGAGATCGATGCCCAGCCGCCAAAAACAATTTGACCCAGACACACGAGCAACAAAAGGAGGATTCCAACTTCGACAGCTTCTCGCCGTGTCCAACGCTGCCGAGACGGAATACTCCAAAGTAAGATTAAAGGCGCGATAATCAGATCGCCGGCGGCATCGCCAAGCCACCACGTCAGCCAAATGGGCCCGTAATTGCTCCAGCTGGCGAAATCGCCGAGCGCCAGGGTGGTAACGCCGATGCTCGGGCTCACGAGTGTGCTGACCAGTGCTGCAACTGAAAAGATGAAAACGTTGCGCGCGCAGTCGAAGACCCTGGTGCCGTCGGCGAAATGATTCACCAGCCAAGCGCCGCAAAGTGCTTCTAGCGTATTGCCCGCCGCAATCCCAATCGACGTCAGCGGATTACCGGCCGTCGTCGCGTTTACCAAAAACGCGCCGATGAAGATCGCGGGCCACATCCGATAACCCATTACCAGCAATGCAGCCAGCGCGATTCCAGCTGGTGGCCAGACGGGTGACGCGCTTTGGTGAAGAAACGCCAGATGCAGTCCCAGCTTTCCGGCTACAAAATACAGCGCGGTAAGCGCCGCAATTGCCGGCAGCGTGGAAAAGCGTCTAGGAGAAACCATCACGCGACCGCCTTCGCGAATCGGCTACTTGTTACGCCACTCCTCGATGCGGTCAACCAAATTGTGAATAGATGTGAATAACTCTCAGCAGGTCGATCTTAACATCGACCAGTCACTCGCGGCGTCATCCTGATCGGAGCGAAGGACCTGGCCCAAATTGTGACGTGAGTTTCCTATGTGCGCTCCCTCACCTCTTCAAGATGATAAATGAACGTACCGCGCCACCTGCAGCCGCAGGCAGGCGAGCGAATCAGCCAGGCTGACAATCAGTAATCCCGCACGTATGGATACTTTGTCTCGTTGCCAAGCTCGGGCGGGAACTCCGAATACCCCGCGTGAACCCACGGAACGTCACTCGGCAACAGCGGGTAATAGGTTCCATGCTGCGTCGGAAACGGCGCAAGCACCGCTTCAATGAAACCGGCGACATGGCGTACCGCCGAGCGCCCAAAGCCACGCACCATGCCGTATCCGAACGCCGCGTTGTTGCCTTCGTCTTTGTTGATCTGCCCGACCGTCGAAAAGATCTCCGCCGAGCCGAGGAAGAAATTGGATAGGCCGCGGCCGAGCTTTCGTGTCGGGCCATAGTCGTTTCCCGGTGGGTCTTGGATGTCGCCGACAGCAGTGCCAACGAACGCCACCGCGATTGCGACCGCGAGTAACGCCTTCATCAGAATTGTAAATAAATCCAAATTAGCACCGCAAAAGCAAGCCTTTATTTTTGCAGTTGAGCTGCGGCACGCTTGCGGGTTGCAATCATCGACATGGTTATCGTGACGGCGAGAACCAGGACAATAACTGGAAGAGAAACCGCCGTCGGAACGTGGACAACATCCGCGATGATCATCTTCACGCCCACAAAAGCCAGCACGATAGCGAGCCCGGTTTTCAAGTAAACGAACCGGTTAACCAGATTCGCGAGCAGAAAGTAAAGCGAGCGCAAGCCAAGAATGGCACAGATGTTCGACGTATAGACGATGAACGGGTCCTGTGTGATGGCGAAAACCGCCGGGATCGAGTCGACGGCGAAAACGAGATCCATGACATCAGTGACGATTAACACCAGCGCGAGCGGCGTGAGCATCCAGCGATCGTCAACTCGCACCTTGAAGTCCGCGCCGTGAAATTCCGGAGCGATCGGCAGCCAGATCCGGCAAAACCGCATCACCGCGCTCTTGCTGAAATCCTGCTCGCGCGTTTTGCCCATGAGCATTCGGATGGCCGTGATGATGAGAAAGACGCCAAAGAGATACAGGACAAAGTGAAATCGCTCGACCAAAGCCAGGCCGAGTCCAATCATGATCCCACGCATGACCAGCGCTCCGACGATCCCCCATACCAGTACGCGATGCTGGGCCATTGGGGGCACGCCGAAATAGGTGAAGATCAGTACGAACACGAAAATGTTGTCCACGCTTAGCGAGTACTCGATCACGTAACCGGTCAGGAAATCGAGCGCGTGATCGGGGCCGCGGATTTTCCAGACAATCAGATTGAAGCCTAACGACAGGAGAATCCAGATGGCTGTGCGTTGCGCCGCCGCACGCATGCTCAATGGGCGGCCGCGATGCTTGAACTGCGCAAGATCGACAATCAGCGCGACGAACACGCCGACATGAAAGGCGACCCAGAACCAGATGCTCGTCGGCACGCGTGAGAGTTTCATGGGCACAAGCGGCCGGCAATCGCAAATTGCGCGCACTGCTCAGACCACCTATAGGTCACATGCGAGCTTCATTGCACGATTACATGGACGCTGAGCTGGAGAAACTCGTCGATGCCGGCACGCTAACCGACAAGGCCGCAGAGCGCCTAGAACGGCTTACGCCCGGCTCTTTTTGCCTGCACAAAAGCTGGGGCTTCGGTCGTGTGTCGGAATGGAATCTCCTGCTCAACCACATCGTCATCGATTTCGCCACCAAGAAGGCGCACCCGATGCAATTGCAATATGCAGCGGACAATCTCACCCCGATTCCGCCAGAACATTTTTTAGCCCGCAAGGCCAATGACCCCAGCGGCGTGAAACGTTGGGTGAAAGATCAGCCCATTGCAGTGGTTCGCAACATCCTCGAAAGCCTCGGCGGCAAAGCCACACCACAACAGATCGGTGAGTGGATGATCGGCGACGTTTTTCCTGAGCCGGATTGGAAGCGCTGGTGGGAATCGACTAAGAAGCTCCTCAAGAAGGATGGGCACTTCTCCGTTCCGGCAAAAAAGAACGAGCCAGTCCAATTGCGCTCGGCTCCGGTCTCGCGCGCAGACGAATTACTCGCCCGTTTCAACCAAGGCCAGCAACCGCGTGAGCAAATCGCCGCGTTGGACGAAATCGTCAAGGCACCCCAGGAATTCTCGAACCCGGAGAATCAGCTCCAGCCGGTCATCGCGGTGATCGAAAACGCAGCGGCGCGTAATCAAAAGCTACATCCTGAACTGAGCTTCGAACTCGTGCTCGCTCGAGACGACTTGTTCCAGCGGGTTCCGCAGCTGAAGACCACGCATATCGGTCTCACGCTGGAGAAGCTGATTGCCGACGAGGAACAACGATTGACATCGATCTTACCGAAGCTGCCGGCCGCGAAAGAAAAGCGCATCCTTCAATCGCTGCCTGCTGCACTCGGCGAGCGCTGGAGCGCGCGGGCTTTGCAATTGATGCAGGCAACGCACGGCCGAATGGTCGCGCAGATTCCCCATGTTTTCCGCGACGCCGGCCGGCATGCGGAGCTAGAAGACATGCTCGAGCGCAGCATCCACGAACATTCGGCTACCAGCGAAATGCTCATTTGGCTCTGCACTGAACGTAACGAATGGCACGAGCTGATTACGCCCGAATTGCTGGCCGCGATTTTGTCCTCGTTGGAACGCGAGCAACATCAGGCGCCCGGGCGCGCGAGTAAATTGCAGCGTTTGCTCGTGGAAGATCGACAACTGATCGCAGACATCTTCGCGAATGCCGATGTCGCACTCGCGCGCGACGCGATACGCCGTTTGCAACTGACTCCGCTCTTCGACGAGCTGACGAAACGCTCCTTGCTCGCGCGCATTGTGAAGGTTTACCCGGAACTGGAAAGCATGATCACAGGCGCAAAGGCCGAAGATCAGGCTGCGCCGCTTATCGTTTCCTGGAGCAGCCTCGAGAAGCGAAAAGTTGAATATGAAGAATTGGTGCAGAAAAAGATTCCCGAGAATACGAAGGAAATCTCGCTCGCCCGCTCCTATGGCGATCTCAGCGAGAATTTCGAATACAAAGCCGCCAAGCAGATGCAAGCCGTGCTGATGCGGCGCAAGACCGAGCTCGAACACGCATTGCACCGCGCCCGGGGCACGTCTTTTGAAAACCCAGATACATCGCGCGTTTCGATCGGCACGGTAGTGACTTTGCGCCAAATTGATTCAGGAAAAGAGGAGACCTATACCATCCTCGGCGCCTGGGATGGTAATCCCGAGCGCCACATCATCTCCTACCAGACGGCGATCGGTCAGGCGTTGCTTGGCAAAAAGAGAGGCGAAACCATGACACTCAACACCGACCAGGGCGCCGGTCAGTTCGAGATCCTCTCGATCGAGCCCGCGCCCGTGGACCGAGTCGAAACCGAAGCAGCGGAAACCTTGGCTGGGGACATGATCAGCGCGTAGCAAGTTCCGGCTTTCTCGTCCTGCCACACCGAATCGCTGCCGTTTGCCGTGATGTAAATGAACTTGTCTCACAAAATTCGCAAGCTCGCCGACCCGGCCGCCATCCTGAGCGGTAAGCGCGCGATTCGACGAATGGTGAATCCGCTGCCGGTCAGCCGCTTCATGGGACACATCGACAAAGCGGAACTTCGGCGGATTCAGAACACCTACGGTGTGCCGGGAAGCCGCGACTGGCCGAAATACGTTGAGGCCGAGCGCTTCCTACAAATCAATATCCGGCGCGTGCAGGACATCGGCCTGGACCGTCTGCCGCCGCAGCACATTCTCGATCTTGGCTCAGGCGCGGGTTATTTCCTGTTCGTTAACCGCGTGCTCGGCCACACCGGCTTGGGATTGGATGTCGATAACCGCCCGCTCTTTCGAGAAATGTTCGAATTGTTCGGCCTGCAACGCGTGATTCATCAGATCAAGAAATTCACACCGTTGCCCGACACCGGCGCGCGCTACGACTGGATCACGGCTTTTTCGGTTTCGTTCGCCGGTGCCGGCCAGCCGATTCCTTGGGATGCGCCCGAATGGAATTACTTCCTGAACGACGCGCGCCGACATCTTCGTGCCGATGGCCATATCTACCTCGATCTCAATCCGCGTGCCGACGGTTCGTTTTACTCCGATGGACTACGCGAGTTTTTCCTGACCCAAGGTGCAATCATCGATCGCCGCTCCAAACTTCTCTTCCCGCGGAAGTAACTTCGACGTTCGGTGTTGGGCGTTGGGCGTTGGGCGTTTTCCGGAGCGCGCTGCGCCCTGCCGACCGGCCTTGTCGCGGCGCTTGTGCCAAGCGCTGGCTTCGGAGATTCCGTTACGCAGTGGGCGAGCTTGTCGCCGGGCGGGATTGTAGCGGCCGCCGTCTCTGGCGGCAGGATACGCGAGACTCGGTCCTACGGTGTCGCAGTCGGAGTAACTGATGCCGCTGCGCCCGCCGCCTCGACCTTGGTCGCACTCATGACGTACGTGACGGTCACAGTCGAACCGACCTTCAGCTCGGCTGAGCCTTTTGTCGTCGCTGGGTCGATGTCGAATTCGAACCGCTCAGTTCCTTTCTCGATTGTAACTTTGCTGCCGGTCGCTTCCACGACCGTTCCTGTGATTTGATAGGTTTTGGCCCCAGCTGCGAACAGTATCCCGCTCAAGGCCAAGCTGACTGCCGTTGCTACACAAATAGTTTTCGTATTCATAACTCGCATAACGCCGCACGTACTACGAAGCAAGGTCGATGTCGATCTCGTTCTGGCGGCCAGACCTTCGCCGGCAAACTAACTTCGATGTTGGGATGTTGAGCGTTGGACGTTTTCTGCTTCACTCTGTCGTCGACCGTGGCAAATACTCATCGGCCGTTTGTCATTCCGAGCCTGTCGAGGAATCTCTAATTATTTCTGCTGCGTGCAGCTTCGCGTTCGTGCCATCTTGGATCGGTTGCCCCCGCTTCAATGATGTAACGCTTAACGACTTAACGCTGATGAAGTCACTCCTTCGGCGGCTCGGGCATGGCTTTCACGCCGACACGCGCGAGGTATTCATCTGCTTGTAGCAGATCATTGCCCGCGCGCTCCACGATTTTGAGCAAGTTGTCCATCGATGAAACTTCCTCCAGTTGCTCGGTCAGAAACCACTGGAGAAAATTGATCGTGATGTAATCGTTCTCTTTTCGCGCGAGCTCGACCAACCCGTTGATCTGGTTCGTGACATGAATCTCTTGGTCGAGCGACAGTTTCACCGCATCCCGCGCCGTCTTGAATTTCGATTTCGGCGCATCGATCGCCGGGATCTGCACGCGTCCTCCGGCGTCGACCACGTATTTGATAAATCGCAGCGCGTGCCCTTTCTCCTCCTCCGCCTGCTGAAAGAAATGCTGTGACAGTTGTGGCAGCGCCTCGGCCGCAAAATGCGCCGCAATCGCGTAATACTGCAGCTCCGCGCTGAACTCGTACCCGATCTGTTCGTTAATCGCATCAATTACCTTCTGACTTGTTAACATAACCGGAGCTTACGCGAGTTTAATGGCAGTCAAACAGATCCAAATGGCGCTTGCCAAGCCGTAGCTTTAGCGAAGGCTGGTCGATGACTTTTTGGCTGGGAAGCATGACGAAAATCTACCGCGGATTACACGGATGCAAAGAGACAGAAAAGCGGACCCAGAAAACTAAAACCCCGCCAGCGCAACGCAGCGGGGTTTTACTCTGGCGACGTCCTACTCTCGCACGGCCTATCGCCGTACTACCATCGGGGCTGCAGCGTTTCACTTCCGTGTTCGGAATGGGAACGGGTGGGGCCACTGCGCTATTGTCACCAGAGCCGAAAAGCGCTTGCGCTGCTCGGCTCTGGTGCGTGATTGGAGATTCGTTAAAAGCGTTACACCGGGCGGATGGCCCGCAGGGCCGTGGCTACAGTGCCGCTTCGCCGACCCACGATTCTAGGATCATGATCCACATTGAATTGTCAAAGAACAAGCTGCAAATCGTCAATTTGAGATCTGCAATTTGCAATGAGCGGTTCTCTGGCATCTACATACAGGAAGAAGAACGTGATTCGTAATTCGTTACATCGCTACCCGCCTTCGCCAAACGCTACGGCGTGGCAGGCATCGGCAGACGGCGCATAGCGCCGTGACTACAACGATTCTCGAATTACGATTAACGAATCACGAACGTTAAGAGCTTTGTTTTGGTTTGAGATCATTTGATCTTCTCTGTTTGGCTTCGCTCGCCGGGGCGAACGAAGCGTTAACAGAAAAGTAAAAGATCAAGCCGAACGGGTTATTAGTACTCCTGAGCTGAACACATTGCTGTGCTTACACCCGGAGCCTATCAACGTGATGGTCTACCACGACCCTTCAGGGAGAACTCATCTTGGGATAGGCTTGGCGCTTAGATGCTTTCAGCGCTTATCCTTTCCGAACATAGCTACCCAGCACTGCTCTTGACAGAACAACTGGAACACCAGC
>DASQXY010000111.1:0-6238 GCA_035639455.1 Chthoniobacterales bacterium
AGTCGGCGGCCGCGCCGAGGAACTGACTTGGGAAATTTATCGCGATACCCTCATCGAACAGGCGGAGCAGGGGGTCGATTACTTCACGATCCATGCCGGCGTACTGCTGCGTTACATCCCGCTGACGGCTAAGCGCGTCACCGGCATCGTCTCACGCGGCGGCAGCATTCACGCCAAGTGGTGCCTCGCCCATCACCAGGAGAACTTCGCCTACACCCATTGGGACGAGATCTGCGAGATCATGGCCGCGTACGACGTTAGCTTTTCCATCGGCGACGGACTGCGGCCCGGTTCAATCGCCGACGCGAACGACGAAGCGCAGTTCGCCGAACTTTACACGCAAGGCGAGCTGACCAAGCGCGCGTGGACGCATCACGTGCAAGTGATGAACGAAGGTCCGGGCCATATCCCGATGCACCTGATCAAAGAGAATATGGAGAAACAACTCGAGTGGTGCGATGAAGCGCCATTCTACACTCTCGGCCCGTTAACGACCGACATCGCGCCCGGCTACGATCACATCACTAGCGCGATCGGCGCGGCCATGATCGGCTGGTACGGCTGCGCCATGCTTTGTTACGTCACACCGAAAGAACATCTCGGTCTGCCGAATAAGAAAGACGTCAAAGACGGCGTCATCGCCTACAAGATTGCCGCCCACGCCGCGGATCTAGCCAAAGGCCATCCCGGCGCGCAATACCGCGATAATGCCATCAGCAAAGCGCGCTTCGAATTTCGTTGGGAAGATCAATTCAATCTTGCGCTCGATCCCGAAACCGCCCGGGAATTCCACGACGAAACTCTTCCCGCCGAAGGCGCGAAAACCGCGCACTTTTGCAGTATGTGTGGACCCCATTTCTGCAGCATGCGGATAACGGAAGACGTCAGACGTTATGCTGCGGAGAAGGGAATTGACGAAGCCATTGCTATTGAGCGAGGACTTCAGGACAAAGCGAGGGAATTCCAAGAAGCCGGCGCGGAGATCTACGCAAAATCATGAGCCGATTTGCACGCGCATTTCCCTGGCTCGCCGTAGCCTTGGCGTAGGCGGCTGCAGCATGTGCGGTCCGCACTTCTGCTCGATGAAGATTACTGAGGGTGTTAGAAAATTTGCTGTGGAGCAGGGGATCAGCGACGAAGCCGCGCTCGAATAGACGATGAGCAGAGCTCATCGCTCGTTATCTGTTATTAGTTGTTAGTTAATCGGAGGGAACTCAGCGCTCAGAAGTCAGAGGTCACTTCGATGCGCGCAATTGACAGTCGGGCCTTGTTGGCGCGTCAGGCGCATTGAGCGGACTCATCGGTGCCGGCACCGGCGCGTTTGGGTCGAACACGCTGATTCGCTTGTTGACCCAATGTGTCTGGTAGGCCGATGCGGGCAGCGGCGCCGCCTTCGACGTGCACGACCAGTTATTGAAGTGGAGATTCACAAGATAAAAGTTCCGCTTCAATTTCCGGAGCACCTCGAGAATTTTCGGGTCGTCGTAGCCGTGCATTTCCATCGTGATCTGAGAAATCGAAGCCAGGAGCTCGTCTGAGGTTGCGAGGAGCGCGTCCCATTCCGCGCCCTCGATATCCATCTTGATAATCAGTCGCCGACCCGTATCGCCATTTTTTCTGATTTGATTTTCAAGAGTGTCGAATAACCGGCCATCTCTGGAGTCAGTGCGATCCCCAACGCATTCGTCATGAAATACGAATGTGCCGCCATTGCAGCTGGGCCGCGCGGGATCAAAGCAGTCATATTGATGGACCGGGACGTGATACCGGCGCGATACCTCGCATCCCCAATCGGCATTGGGGCCAATGCCATAGGAGTAGGCGACATCGAGTGGCTCAATCAGATTCTCGCACATTAAATATCCGCCATCGTTGGCGCTGCCGAACCGCCTCAGGGTGCAATTCTTCAATGCGACCGGCTCAAGCTCGGCAAGAATCGCATCGCGCAGCCTGCGCGCGGCGGCCTCGCGGTGAAGAGCACCGACCACGACCGCGGTAGCGACTGTAAAAAGGATGATGACAAACGTGATCCGGATTGAGCGTGGCTTCACGAATGGAAGATGGCGTTATTGCTCAAGCAAGAAGTAGAAAGCGCCCGGTGACAAGTGACGAGATTCTGCAAAACCGGAAAGCGCAGACCGGCTACCGGAAAGATTGTTGCAGACAAGCGTCGCCTGTCCTGAGCGAGTGACGAACACGTGGCGGATTCAGCGGAAAGAGAAGCTTATTTGTTAATCCGCGAGAGATACAAGTCGGCCTCCTCCGGTTTTTTACTGACGACGCGTTTGGCGGGAGCGTCTTCTGTCAACAAACGGATCGAAAAGACCTGGAGGTTGCGTGCGCGAAATGCGCCGGCGCAACTGAGCAAATAAAATCGCCACATCCGGCGAAACCGCTCGCCATAACGATCGGCGAAACGCGGCCACGCGCTCCGCACATTCGCCTCCCATGCCAGCAAAGTAGGATCGTAATTCGTTCCGATATTTTGAATATCGTCGATCACAAATGAATCTTCGGCGGCGCGGACAAGGCGAGCGAGAGAGGGGAGGATGGAGTTTGGAAAGATGTAACGCTTGATCCAGGGATCGCCACCTAGGTGGGATTGATTTGCGCAAATTCCCTGACAAAGAAACACGCCGTCGTCGGCCAACAATCGGCGGGCCGTGTTCATATAAGTACGGTAGTTTTTCTGGCCGACATGCTCGACCATGCCGACGCTGACAATGCGATCGAACGTCCTGCT
The DNA here is from genome assembly GCA_035639455.1 of Chthoniobacterales bacterium. Lineage (GTDB taxonomy): Bacteria > Verrucomicrobiota > Verrucomicrobiia > Chthoniobacterales > UBA10450 > AV17. The sequence continues at coordinate 2,744 of DASQXY010000111.1, forward strand.
CACATCGCGGTAGTCGCGCAGTTGAATATCAACGTCTAATCCGCGACACCAATTGCGCGCGTAGTGGAATTGTTCTCGCGAGATTGTCACGCCGACGACCTGACAGTCATAGTGGCGAGCGGCGTAGCGGGCCAATCCGCCCCAGCCGCAGCCGATATCGAGCAGACGCAAGCCAGGGTGCAGCCGGAGGCGTTCGCAAATCCAATCCAGTTTTCGACGTTGGGCGGCGGCCAGGTCATCGCCTTCTTCGAACAGCGCACAGGAATATTGCATGTTGGGGTCGAGCATTGACTCGAAAAAATCGTTGCTCAGATCGTAGTGCACCTGCCCGACTTTTTTGGCGCGGCGGCGGGTCTGTTGATTAAGAAGAGAGGCGGAGAGCAACGCCCACAGATTGGGCAGACTGAACATGAAGTGGCGATCCAGTCGGGCGCGGATCGCGCGACAACACATTTCATCGAGCGCATCGCAATCCCACCAGCCGTCCATGTAGGATTCGCCAAAGCCGAGGGTGCCGGAAGCAAGGACGCGTTGGAAGAAACGCGGATCGTGGACCCGTATGTCCCACGGACGGTCGCCATTCGTGCCGATGTCGGCCTTTTTCAAAAGGCCGGTGATTACACTTTCGGCTCTGGACATACGCAGCGACCCACCGCGCATCGGTTGCATCCTTCCGTTGAGGAATCGCCAGCGCTGCGGCGATCAGTCGCCAGAGATCAGAAGGCCGCCGCTCTGCGGCAATCTATATTCAGGGAACACTTTGGATGCACTAGCGGGAGCGTAAGGCGCCCAATAATTTCAAGATCGAGTTGTTCGTGATCCGAGTGGATGACTGGGGTGGATATATGATGCTGGATTGCGACGATCCACTCGAGATTCACAAGTTCCCTGGCGCGCCGTAGCCTTGGCGTAGGTGGCTGCTCGATGTTGCCTAGAATTAAATCTCGGTTGCCCGGCTTACGGTCCCGCTAGCTCATCTATTTTGTTCCCTTCTTTCGGTTTGCCGCAAAGCGGCGTGATTTCCCTAGACCCACTCGGTGCGAGCCGCACTTGCGCTAAAGCGCGGGAGCTCCCGCCGTAAAGTTGGCTCGGAACGCTGAGCCAACGCTTGCTTTTGAATTTGAGGCGCGGCCGGTGGTTCCGGTCGAGGACGCTGTCCGAGTCGAGCTCGAAGTGATGGCCTGGCGCGATGGACTGGCAAAGAAGTGAGCAGCCTTACGCTCCCAGCTAGTGCGCCAATAATGTGCCCGCTTGTAGTTTGCCGCTAACGCGGCGTGGCTCGCGCAGGGCTACGGCTTGGGAAGAAATGACTGTTTGTCTTTCGCGCGATTCGGGCGATGGTGGGCGCTTATTTTGACCAAGGCAGACGTGATTCCCGGCCGACTGTCACCGTAAGCGCGTCGTCACAGACAATTTCCCTGCATTGATTTTCCGCATCCCGACCGACCGAATTAATTGGACGACGAGCGCGTTCCTGATCGGCACGTCCTTTCTGACGCTCACGGCCGTGCCGCTGTACCTGTGGTATTTCGGCATTGATTGGTTCCACTTTGTCATGTTCGCGGTGTTGCTGATTGCGACCGCGTTCAGCATCACGCTCGGCTATCATCGGCTGTTTTCGCATGCAACGTTTCGCGCACGACTGCCGGTGCGTCTATTTACGCTCATCTTCGGCGCGGCGGCATTCGAAAATTCCGTCCTGCTCTGGGCGAGCGATCATCGCCGGCATCATAAACATGTCGATCATGACGAAGACCCGTACGATATCAGCAAAGGCTTTTTCCACGCGCACATTGGCTGGCTCTTGTTCAAGCTCTGGCCGGAACCGCCGTTTGATAACGTCGCCGATCTAAAAAAGGACCGGCTGGTGATGTGGCAACATCGACATATTCATTTGCTCGCCGTCCTTGTGAGCTTTGTTCTCCCAACTCTGGGCGGCGCGTTGTGGGACGGCTGGATCGGCGCGCTCGGCGGTTTTCTCATCGGTGGCGTCGCGAAAGTGGTCGTGCTTCAACACGGCACGTTTCTAATCAATTCCGCGTGTCACACGATCGGTCGCCAGCCGTATTCAACGCGATGCAGCGCGCGCGATTCGTTTTTCATGGCGCTGTTCACGTTCGGTGAAGGCTACCACAATTATCATCACGAATTTCAGCATGACTATCGTAACGGCGTCAAACCGTGGCAGTGGGACCCAACCAAGTGGTTGATCTGGATTTTGTCGAAGCTCGGATTAGCAAGCAGTCTGCGACGGGTGCCTCGAGAAAAAATTCGTTCAGCGCAAGCCCGAGCAAGAACCCATAAGTAGGCGGGATTAGCCCGATTGTTGGCCAGATCCTCAGAATTGTTCACCGCGGAGAGCGCTGAGCTCTCCGAGACGTCCGGGCGCCACGTGCCAGTTAACTAATTTGTTTTTGCTCTGTGTTTGCCGTGTGCTCTGCGGCTAATCGCACGCGCCATTGCACGCAGGTATTCATCCGCAGCAAGCGCCAGCCGAAATCGATGAGGCGTTGTGATTTGTGGACGAGGGAAATGCCGGTCGAGCTGGTAAAGACGGTTGCGGCTCTGCACGACAACGCGCGCTTCTGGGTGCTTGGCGGAGGTGATCCAGTGGATGCAATCTCTGCGCGCGATGGGCGTGATGTCTGACCACAACGCCGCGCCACGCGCCAGAGATTTCAGCTTGCGCCCGCGGCGAATTCGAGGCAGCAGGAAGGACTTTGAGTTATGACCACACCTTCTGCAGGGGACCTTAGGAATTTTGCCGTAGTGGGTCACGCGTCATCGGGCAAGACGTCGCTCACCGAGGCGATGCTCGCGTGCGCGGGCGTCATCGGGCGCATGGGCAACATCGCGCAAGGCACCACGGTTTCCGATTATCACGTTAGCGAAAAGCAGCACCAGATTTCGACACAGACCTCGCTCCAGCGTTGCACGTGGATGGGCAAGAAGCTGAACATCCTCGACACGCCGGGTTATCTCGACTTCATCAGCGAGGCGCTTGCGGCAGTGCGTGTGGCGGACTTCGCGCTTGTGGTAGTGCACGCGCAACACGGCATCGGGGTGGGAACGGAGCGAGTGTGGAATTGCGCGACGGACTGCGGCATCCCGAAAGTCATAGTGGTCAACGCCGTGGACAAACAAAACGCGCACTTCGACGAAGTGCTGGCCGACGCGCGCGCACATTACGGTCCGAGAGTTTTTCCGCTCAACGTGCCGATCAATCCCGGGCCGAACTTCAACCAGATGCTCGACGTGTTGCGTAACGAAGTGGTGACATATGAAACCGACGGGCGCGGCAAGTTTCGCGAGGAGCCGGCGACGGGCGAATGGAAAGACCGCGCCACACAACTGCATCGTGAATTGATCGAGCTCATCGCCGAGTCGGACGACACGTTGCTAAACAAATTTTTCGAGCAAGGCTCGTTGTCGGAGGAGGAATTTCGCGCGGGCATTCACGCGGCGGTGCAGGCACAGATGTTCATTCCGCTCTTT
>DASQXY010000112.1:0-7852 GCA_035639455.1 Chthoniobacterales bacterium
GGTGTATCACACGCGCTCGACGCGTCGTGACATTAAGATCGGTATCTGCGCTCGTTGCCATCCTTTTTTCACTGGGGAACAGAAGTTCGTCGATACAGCAGGCCGAGTCGAGAAATTCGCTCGTCGCTACGGCAGCACCAAAGCTGCGCGCAGCAGCAAGACAGCTTAGCTGACTTCTTGTAGAGGCGCTTGTGCCAAGCGCCTGGGGGTTAACACAGCCGCCCCTACAGCAATCATGGATTATGATTCTTTAATTCAGCGCAAACGGCAGCGGTTCGAAGAACTCGAGCGCGAAATCGCCGATCCGACGCTGTTCTCAAATCGCAAGCGCGCCGGCGAAGTCATGCGCGAGCACGCCAGTATCAAAGAGGTCCTCCAGAAATGGGATGAGCTCGAACAGGCGCGCAAACACCTCGACGATACGCGCGAGTTGGCGTTGTCCAACGACGTCGCCATCGCGGCCATGGCCGAAGACGAAATTGCCGGCTTGGAGAAACGCGTCCGCGATCTTGAGCACGACTTGCAGATCGCGCTCTTGCCGCGCGACGAACACGAAGACCGTGACGCGATCGTCGAGATTCGAGCGGGCACAGGCGGCAATGAAGCCGCGATCTTCGCAGCCGATCTTTACCGCATGTACAACCGGTACGCTGAGGCGAACGGACTAAAAACGGAGGACCTCGAATCCAGTCCCTCCGAGCTCGGTGGACTCAAAGAAGTGATCTTTCGCGTCTCCGGTCAGTCAGTCTTTCGCAAACTGCGTTATGAAAGTGGCGTGCATCGCGTCCAACGCGTGCCGGCATCTGAAGCACAGGGGCGAATTCACACCTCTACCGCGACCGTCGCCGTCTTGCCGGAGGCCGAAGATGTCGATCTCGAATTGAAGCCGGAAGACCTACGCATCGAAGTCTCGCGCGCCGGCGGGCCAGGCGGTCAGGGCGTAAATACGACGGATTCAGCCGTGCAGGTGCTGCACATCCCGACGGGCACGATCGTGCGTTGCCAGGATGGCCGCAGCCAGATCAAAAACAAGGAACGTGCGTTGTCGATCTTGCGCGCACGTTTGCTCGAACGCAAACAACAGGAGGAAGCCGAAAAATATTCCGCGCAACGGCGTGGCCAGATCGGCACCGGCGGCCGCGAGGAAAAAATTCGCACCTACAATTTCCCGCAAAACCGCGTCACCGACCACCGCATTGGGCTGACCATTTACAACCTCGACCACATTATGGACGGCGATCTCAACGAACTGATTAGCGCGCTGCAAGCCGCCGATATGGCCGAGAGAATGAAGGAGTGCTCGCCTCCCGCGTAATCGTTTCTTTCTCACTCCGAGCGGACTCGAGGTACAAGTAGATATGTATCGGCCTACCTCGATATGGCGATGGAACCGCCGCGGCCCATGAGCGTTCTGGAGGTGCTCCGGAAGAGCACTGAGTATCTCGCGAAGCGCAAGATCGACAGTCCGCGGCTGAACGCCGAGCACTTGCTCGGGCATGTGCTCGGGCGGACGCGCATGGAGCTATATCTTGAGTTCGAGCGCGAGCTTAGCGAACCCGAGCTTGCGCCATTGCGCGAGCTCCTAAAGCGCCGCGGCGATGGCGAACCCCTGCAGCATTTGTTAGGCACCGTCGAGTTTTGCGGACACACGTTTTTGTGCGACAGGCGGGCGATGGTGCCACGGCCGGAAACGGAGGAAGTCGTTGAGCTCCTCAAATGCGAAATCCGGAAAATGCCAGTCGGGCTTGGATCGAAATCCGACATTCTTGATGTTGGAACGGGCAGCGGTGTTATTGCATTGAGTTTGGCGAAGGAATTTCCCGAGGCAGTCATCGTTGCCGTCGACCTGTCTGATGAGGCACTCGCGCTGGCGCGAGAAAACGCCGAGCGAATGGCGCTTAGCGACCGGATGCAGTTTTTCAAAAGCCACCTACTCGCGAACGTCAAAGGTGAGTTCGACGTAATCGTGGCGAACCTGCCGTATGTGGCTACACAAGATCGACATCTGCTGTCGCGCGAGGTGTCGCACGATCCGGAGGTTGCGCTGTTCGGTGGTGAGCGCGGCGACGAATTGATTCGCGAGCTGATCGACGAGGCGCCGCCGCACCTGAAGCCGGGAGGCTTACTCGCCCTTGAACTCGGCATCGGCCATGCTGCATCCCTCTTGGAGCTGTTGGCGGGAAAAAAATACCACGACATTGCGGCCAAAAACGATTATTCAGGTGTGACCCGGTTTCTGTTCGCGAGGTATGGATAAAATCCGCATCCATGGCGGTCAGGCGCTCTCCGGGTCGATCAAGATCAGCGGGTCAAAAAATTCTGCGCTGCCGATTTTGGCAGCCACGTTGTTGACCCGGGAGCAGTGCGTCATTCATCGCGTGCCGGACCTGAGTGACACGCACTACATGCTGCAAATCCTGACCCATCTCGGCGCACAGGTGGAGCGCGCAAGCGGCATCGTCTGCGTGACTGCCGAAAAGGTGAATTCCGTCGCGCCATATGAAGTTGTGCGCAAGATGCGTGCGTCAGTGTCCGTGCTTGGCCCGCTGCTCGGGCGATGCAAGGAAGCAACCGTAGCAATGCCGGGTGGCTGCATCATTGGCGATCGCCCGATCGACTTGCATCTCAGGGGATTTGAAGCGCTCGGCGCAGCGGTGCGCGTCGAGGGCGGCAACATCAAGGTGTTTGCGCCAAAGTTGCACGGGGCCGTCATCAACATGGCCGGTCGGTTCGGGCCGACCGTGCTCGGTACTGACAACGTGATGATGGCGGCAGTGCTCGCTGAAGGCACCACCGTAATAGACGACGCCGCCCAGGAACCGGAGGTTGTGGATCTTGCCAATTTCCTGAACCACATGGGCGCGAAGATTGAAGGAGCTGGTACACGCCGTCTGATCATTGAAGGTGTCCCCGCGCTGCACGGCGCCGAGTACGAAATTATTCCGGACCGAATTGAGGCGGGCACATTTTTGGTCGCGGGCGCAATCTCCGGCAAACGCGTCACGGTCAAACGGGTGAATCCAGCGCATGTCAGCTCGGTTACTGGCGCTCTGGGCCGCTGTGGCTTCGCGATTGAAACGGCTGAGGATGAGATATCGATTTCCCCAAACGGCGCGCCCTACCCGCTTGAGCTCACGACCGAACCTTACCCCGGTTTTCCCACTGACATGCAGGCACAGATGTGCGCGTTGCTCTCCACGACCGACGGCAGAAGCGTGGTCCGCGAAAATATTTTCCCGCAGCGCTACATGCATGTCGCGGAGCTAAAACGCATGGGCGCGCGCATGGAACTGGATGGCGCCACTGCGGTCATTAACGGGGTCGATCACTTGTATGGCGCACCGGTGATGGCCAGCGATTTGCGAGCATCAGCCGCCCTCGTCCTCGCCGGCTTAAAGGCCGATGGTGTGACAGAAGTTAGTCGCGTCTACCACATCGACCGCGGTTACGAACATCTCGATGAAAAACTGCGCGAGCTGGGCGCGCATATCGCGCGCGTGAAAGGTTAAGCAAGGATAACCTCATGGACCAACAGAGCTCACCGCCGCCCTTTCCTGTAACATCGGCATCGTCTGTGCGCACGTGGTGCGTGCTGGCGCATGCCCTCGCACTCTTCGGCTTTTTTGTCCCGTGGGCTGGCCATGTTATCGGCCCGCTCATCGTGTGGTTGGCCAAACGCGGCGATTCACCGCAGATCGAGGCGCACGCGAGAGAGTCGCTGAACTTTCAACTCTCGATGCTGATTTACAATATTGTCGCCGCACTGTTGTGCCTCGTTTTGATCGGCTTTGTGATTTTGGCCATTCTGCACATCTTGAACGTTATCCTCGTGATCGTTGCCTCGATCCGCGCGAGCGACGATAAGGTCTACCGCTATCCCTTCACGATTCGCTTTCTCGACTGACGCAAACATTGGAGCCGACGCGAGCCGGCGCCGGTGCGTGTTTGACCGGCCCGAGCGCGAGCTGGGTCCAGCGATCAGATCAACCCACGCAACCTCTTCAGGTTCATCACGTCTTCGCGCAGATCTTTCCCTTTCGGCGTTTCGAGCACCTTTGGGATTTTGGCGAAACGGCGATCGCGCAGGATCGCACGAAATGCGGTGAGCCCGATTTTGCCTTTGCCGATATGTTCATGTCGATCGACACGCGAGCCGCAGGTAGCCTTCGAGTCATTGAGGTGGATGGCGGCGAGATGATCCAGTCCAATCAGGCGGTCGAACTCACGAAACATTCTGCGGGTGGCGGCTTCCGTCGAAATATCATACCCGGCGGCGAAGACATGAGCGGTATCCAGGCAAACGCAGATTCGTTTCGGATCATGCACGTGATCGATGATGTAGGCCAGGTGCTCAAACTTCTCGCCGAGGCATGAGCCCTGGCCGGCAGTGGTTTCGAGTGCGATTTTCGTTGTGACGTTCGGGAGCGCCGCAAAGACAGCATCGATCGATGCTGCGATCTGGTTGAGCCCGGCCTCTTCACCGGCGCCCAAATGTGCCCCGGGATGCACGACCAGGAATGGAAGGTTCAGCTGATCGGCGCGGATGAGCTCTTCCGCCAGCGCGCGCAAGGAGTTGGCGTGAAACCGCTGGTTGGTTGCGGCCAGATTAATCAGGTAATTAGCGTGTGCGAAGACCGACAATAGCTTGTCGCGCTGCGCATGTTTGCAGAACGCGTCGATCTCGTCGCGGCTGAGCGGACGCGCGAACCATTGCATGTTGTTTTTCACAAACATCTGTATGGCGGTGCAATGGATGGAGCAGCCGCGCTCGATTGCCATGTGCACACCGCCGGCGATTGACATGTGCGCGCCGAGAAGAATTTGCGGTTGCCGATCGCCAATTGCCGGTTTGGGCCGCCCTGCGCGCTCGCTGCTCATCAAATAGCAATCGCAAATCTGAAATCTAAAATCGTTTCGGGTGCCAGTCTGGGTGTTTGAGGCTGCCTTCGCCGACGTATTCGAAAAGCTTGTAGACGGGTGTGAGAAAAATGCTCGGGCCTTTGCCGCCGATCCGGACGTAGAAATCGAGTTTGTTGTCGAGGAAATGTATGTCGCCATGGCCGAGTAAGCGAAACAATCTGCCGGTCGCGTCGAAGTTGTCGGTGTGAATGATTCCGTCTTTGATGACGAGAGTAGCACTCGCGCGGTGTGCGATGCTGTAACCAGCACCGGGAACGATGCTGTTCAGGATACCGGAGAGCGGTCCAAAGACGGGAATCGCGAAAACATCGCCGTTTGTCACCTCAAGCGTCCCGTTGCCCTGCATGGTACGCGGATCGGTCCCAAGCCCGGCAAAATCATAGTTCCCGCTCAGCGAGCCCTGCGCAGTCTTATAGTTGTAGTAAAGGTCGGTTAGCTCCGGGAAATTGATTCCAGCCACGGCAATCTTCGCGCGATAATGCGGATCATTTTTGGCGAGCGAAATGTCGGCCGTGCCGCGCACGGCGCCGGAGAACAATCCGGCTTTAAGATCGACAATTTGCAGCCGCTCCTTTGTGAACAGGAGATGGCTGGCGACGCGTTCGAACGGCAAAGTTTTGCCGAGGAACACGTAGTCGATGCCGCCAGGTGCTTCGATGGAGACGTCGATGCGCGTGTTCTTGCCACCTTCGAATTGATAGACGCCGTTGGTCGTGATGTTTGGCGTATGGCGGAATTTGTATGGGACGATCGTTTTCCAAAGCTTTGGGTCAACCCAAAGAATCGCTTCCGTCGGACGCAAGGATGTTTTGATGTTGTTGATCCGAACTTCGTGATGTTTGAAATCATAGGTGAAGCTTCCGGTGCCGACGCCTTCATCCCGCGTCACTCGTAGATTGTCATAAACAATCGCACCATCGCCGAACCGGACGTCAGCCGTTGCCGAGTTCATCCATGCACCGCGAAACCGCGCGCGATCGAGCGCGATCGTGCCCTCCCCTTTCCAGTTTTCCGGACGTGGATCTTGTGAGTGGATTGTAAGATGAACCTCCGGCGATGTCGGTAAGTCCCATTCACTCAGGAATTCATTCAGCTCTGGCGAGACCAGCGGGCGCAAGATCGACGGACTCACCTCGCTGTCGATTTTCAGCCGGAAATTGCCAGGCGCGTCGAGCAACTGTGCGCTGAGCTCGCCGGTTTGATGCCGCAGCCGGATATCGCGCAACAAAGCGCGCTCACCGTCCCAGGAAAATTGACCGCTTAACGCGACAAACGGCACGTTCTTGTAGCTGAACGCGCCGGTACTTGCGCGGCCGATAACTTTGATCTGCGGACGCTCGCCGGAAAAACTTGCGAATCCAGAAAGTTCGAGCGTCGGAGGTGCAGTAAACGCAAGGTCGCGCAACGGCCGGCCGAGCCCGAATGCATCCAGAAAGTCTTTGAGTGCGAGATCACTGCGGATTTGGAAATTCGCTTCGTTTGTTCGGCGGCTCCAGCTCCCTCTGGCAGCGAAAGCCCCAGCATTATCCCGCCACTCGCAGCGACTGACGCTAAATACTTGGTCCAGCCATTCCGCGCTCGCAAACAGATCCGTAATTGCATACGTGCCGCGGCGCAGCTCCTCGCCTTGAAGCGTCGCTTCGACGTGCGCGTCTTCGAGTTGTTCGACATCCCCGCTAAACTTCACCTGCAACCACGGACGTCCGTGAGGAAATGTAAACTTCTGCAGCTCACCCGCGATGCGTTGCAAGATCGACAATCGCTTCCGCCATTCTGCCTCGCTCAGTGCCGAGGATGGTTGATAGGTCGGGCGTTTGATTAATTGCCCCGTCGCCGAGACACGGAACCCGCAAAAGATTCCTTCGGCCTGGCTAACATAAATTTGCTCGGGCGGAAAATAGACGTGCGCGCGGAAGTTCTTTAGTTGCACCTGTTCGCGCCCGGTCTCGCTCGTCTTAATTGGGAGCGTGATTTGCGCATTCCGAATGTCGAGTGCATTGAGAAACGGCTGATGATGGAGGAGGGCAGCGTAGTTGATGTCGAGCGCGACTTCACTGATCCGAGCGAGCGTGTTTTCGCGCCGTTTGTACTCGAAAATCTGCACGTCCTTCGCCACCAGCCCGCGGAACGGGTCGAGCGTAAGACGGCGGATCTGGGCTTCGACCCCGTGTTTGTGCAGTTCCTCGGCAATGCGATAGCGCCATTCCCGACCGAATCCTTTTTTGGAGAGATACCAAGCACTGCTGATAAAGGCGGAAAGCGCCAGCACAACGGCAAAGCGAACGCCACTGCGGACGAGGCGACGCGATAAGCTTGGTTGTCGATCTTGCGTCGGGCGTCGCGTAAGTTCCGGTGGCGTTTCGAGGACGGTGGACATGGTGATTCGTTTGAACCCTTGAAGCGTTAAAGGGTTAAAGCGTTACATTGGGCAACCGCTCCAACGCTTCAACTTCAACGCTGTCACGTGATTTCCATCTCCGATCTGCCGGCCCTCAACGCTTCGCTGAACCTGCTCAGCACGATCTTTATCTCGGCCGGGTGGTTCTGGATTCGGCGCAACATCTGGCAACGACATGTGCCGTGCATGATTGCGGCAATCATCACATCAACCTGTTTTCTCATCGGTTACATCGTCTATCACGCGCATGTAGGCGAGAAATCATCCGGTTATACCGGCTGGCTGGCAGCGATTTACTTCCCCATTCTCGCTTCGCACGTATTGCTCGCATTCGTCACCCTGCCGCTGGTTGTGCTGACGCTCGTGCCGGTGTTCCAGCGCCGGTGGGACCGCCACCGCCGACTCGGCCGCTGGACGATGCCTATCTGGCTCTATGTCTCGGTGACAGGGGTGCTGGTGTATCTGATTCTCTATCAGTGGTTCCCGCCGGCGAATCTTGCGCTCGCTCGTTAATTGATGTTTGCTCAATTCCGC
>DASQXY010000113.1:0-3908 GCA_035639455.1 Chthoniobacterales bacterium
GGCGAGTTCAAAAATAAAAATATTCTCATTCAGCGCCATGAGATTGCCCGAGACGGCAAAGAAGTTTGGCCTAACGAACGAAAAGGCCGAGCAACTGCTCGCTGAAAGCCGGAAAATACTATTCGATGTGCGCGCAAAACGTCCACGCCCGGCGCGGGACGATAAGATCGTGACGGCGTGGAATGGCTTGATGATTTCAGCTTTCGCGCGGGCTTCGCGAATTCTGAACGAGCGATCCTACCTGGAGGCGGCGAACAAAGCGGCGAATTTTATCCAGCAAAAGCTTTACCGCGCAGACACAAACACGCTTTTGCGCAGTTATCGCGAAGGAGCCGGAGAGGTGAATGGATTTGCCAGCGAGTATGCGTTCTTCATCCAAGCTTTGCTCGACCTTTATGAAGCTTCCTTCGATGTGAGCAGGCTCGATATGGCGATGAAATTGCAGGCGCGGCAGGATCAGTTGTTCCGCGACTCGAAGCAAGGCGGCTACTTCTCCACCAGCGGAACAGACAAAAGCGTGTTGCTGCGCACGAAAGAAGCCGATGATATGGCTGAGCCGTCGCCAAATTCGGTCACTGCGCTGAACCTGCTGCGCATCGGCTACATGCTCGATCGAAATGAGGCACGTCAGCACGCCGAAGAGACGATCACAGCCTTTGCGAAGCAGCTTGAGGCCGCCCCGGCATCGATGCCGCAGATGCTGGTTGCGTTATCGTGGTTGCGCTCGACGCCCAAGCAAGTCGTCATCGCCGGGCAACCTGATGACGACGCGACACAGACGATCTTGCGCGAAGTGCATCGGCACTTTGTCCCGCATGAAGTTTTGATGCTGGCCGACGGCGGCGCAGGCCAGCAGTTTTTCTCCAAGCGTGTTGAATTCATGAAAAGCGTCGGCAAGATCGACGATCGACCGGCCGCTTACGTGTGCGAAAATTTCGTCTGCCAGCTTCCAACAACGGACCTGAAAACGCTCGCTGACCTGCTAACACGTCGGCCCGCCCGGAAAGTCTCAGCGAAATAGCACCGGATGAGTTTTCTGCGTTCGCTGCCAGCCGAGACCGGTCTCCTGCAGATCTTCCAAGCTTTCCCTGAAGCTGCCCGCCCGCTGCTTCAATATCACGAAGTGCTCTTGCGCGGCGAGTCGCCGTTCAGCGCCGCCGAGCGCGAACTGATCGCTGCCTACGTCTCCGCGCTGAACAACTGTAACTATTGCCGTGCTGTTCACTCGCAAACCGCCGTCGCACTGGGAATGAGCGCAAACGCGCTTGCGTCCCTACCCGTGATCCGGCAAATGAGGATGTCGATGTTCGAATACGGCCGGTTTTAGATTTTGTGCGAGAGCTCACGCTAACTCCGGCCAAAATCACAGCCAGTGATGTCGATCCGATTTATGCCGCAGGCTGGGACGATCGCGCGTTGCACGATGCGGTCGCTATCTGCGCGCTGTTCAATTTGATGAACCGACTCGTGAACGGCCTCGGTGTCGAAGCGCCAGAAGCCTACACGAAAATGGCTGCGCAACGGCTGGCCCAGCATGGATACGCAGAGCTCTTGGAGCTTCTTGCTGCGTTCGCAAAGTAGAGTGCGATACGGTCCACTACCACGAGGAGCTGAGGAATAGCAAGACCCGCCGCGCCTCTCACGTTCATGAGCGCTGTGTTGGTTGAGCAACGGAACGGCGTTCAAGCGCACTCGAACAACGTGCGCCAGTCATGTTTAGTGGTCATTCCCGCATTGGACGAGGAGCAAACGATCGCAGGCGTCGTCACAGATCTCGGCGGTCGCGGATTCGAGCGCACTCGCGTGATCGATAACGGCAGCATGGACGAAACGGCGCTGCGTGCGCGCGCTGCCGGCGCCGAAGTGTTGATCGAACCGCGCTGCGGTTATGGCCGGGCGTGCCGGCGAGGGCTGTCGAATATTCCGCGCGCCGTGGCGTGGATTCTCTTCTGCGACGGCGACGGGTCCGATGAGTTGGACGACGTCAATCTGATGATTGAAGCCGCCGAGCGCGGCGCGGACTTGGTATTGACCAATCGATTCGCGACAAAATCCGGCCGGGAAGCGATGAGATTGATGCAGCGCTTTGGTAATCGACTCGTTAGCCGGCTGGTCGAGATCGGCTGGGGAGTTCGCTTCGCCGATTTTGGGCCGCTGCGGCTCATCCGCCGGCAGGCACTCGATGATATCGATATGCGTGAGCGCGGATTTGGCTGGAATGTAGTCATGCAAATTCGGGCCTTGGAAGCCGGATTAAAAATCGTCGAAGTCCCGGCGCGTTACCGCCGACGCCAGGGTGGCCGTTCAAAAATTTCCGGAAACATTCTCGCCACGGCTTGCGCTGGCTTTGGGATATTGCAGGCCGTGGCGAGGCTTTACTTTGCTCCAAAACGTTTGAGGTCGCCAGGCGGAGCGCCTGTCCTACAACAGGGCAGAACGCGTTCGGTATGAGTGACGTCGATTTCCAGCAATTGGTCGATCGACAGTATGCGCCGCTGTATCGGTTTGCGCTGGCACTCTCCAAATCCGAGGCCGATGCCGCAGACTTGACACAGCAAACATTTTTTCTTTGGGCGTCGAAAGGCGATCAGCTGCGCGATCGCTCCAAAGCCAAGGCGTGGTTATTCACGACATTGTATCGTGAATTTCTGCGGCGCCGGCGACACGAGGTGCGCTTTCCCAAGATTGAACTGGAAGAAACGCGCGAGGAGGAGATGTCGATTTCGCCAACCGTCAACGCGCTCGACAGCAGCACGGTGCTGGAAGCCTTGCGCGAGATAGACGAACGGTTTCGCGCCCCGCTCACGCTGTTTTACCTCGAGCAGTTCTCGTATCAGGAGATTGCAGACTTGTTAGAAGTGCCGATCGGCACGGTCATGTCGCGGTTATCGCGCGGCAAAGCGTTTTTGCGGCAGCGGCTGATGCAAAAACACGAATTTTTCGGGAATAAAATCGTCCGCTTTGAATCGGAACGAAGAGAGGAATCAAGTGGATAACCGCGAAGCGAAATTCATCTTGAGCGCGTATCGGCCGGGCGGTCAGGACGCGAACGATCCGCGCTTGTCCGACGCGCTCGAGCAAATGCGGCAGGACCCGATTTTGCAACGCTGGTTTGAGGAATCGGTCGCGTTCGACGCGGCAATGACAGAGAGGCTGCGCGGCATCGCCGTGCCGAGCGACTTGCGCGAAAGCATTCTCGCCGGAGCGAAGGTGAGCCGGCAGCCGCGCTGGAAGCATCGGCTGAGCCAATGGTCGATCGCAGCAGCGCTGATTTTGAGTGTGGCGATCGGAAATTTGATCTGGCGTGAGACGCGGCCGGCGCAATTGGCTGGCTGGCAGAAGACCGCGCTCGGCATCATTTCTTCATTGGTCAGAAATGAATCGAGCTTCGACGCGCAATCGCGCGATGCGAGTGAGCTTGTCAATTGGTTGCGCGCGAACCACGCACCAGCCGCAGAAAATCTGCCGGAAAACCTCGGCAAACTGGCGACCCTCGGCTGCAAAACCTTCTCATGGAATGGCAGTCCGATCTCGGTGATCTGTTTCATGCGGCCAGACGGTGGACTCGTGCATCTGGTCACGGCGAACGCGACGCCGGCAACGGCGGCTGTGGCAAAAGGGAAACCAACACTGGTGCGACACCGGGATTGGACGGCCGCGACCTGGCGGCGGGGCGATAAAGTTTACATGCTCGCGCTGGAAGGCCCACCTGAACAGCTGCGGCCGTATCTTTCGTAACTTTCGATGAGGAGTGCAATCAGTCGCGGCATCGCTGCATTAATCGCTGGCAGCACCTGTCCTCTGACCGTCCACGCGCAGGAGCCGCCACCCAAAATTGATCACATCCTCCTGGAAGTCGCGGACCTAAAGAAATCGATCGCGTTCTATCACGATTTGTTAGGCCTCAA
>DASQXY010000114.1:0-5220 GCA_035639455.1 Chthoniobacterales bacterium
ATAGCAGATTCGTAAGCGCAAATGCGCGGCTCAACTCCCCGTGAAATACCGGTCGCCCAAGCTCTACATGTGGATTCCAAGTCTGCAGCCAGGCTTTCCGGTCGAGGCCAAGATTGTTGGTGAGTTCAGGGATGAAGAAGCTGGCTTGATCAGAGAACTTCCGATTGGAGCGATAGGCGTCGCCGCGCTCACCGGAAACCGCGCCAGCTTCGACCGCATTACTATGGGGAAAAATCACTTCGCCCAAAAACAGAATCCGGGAAAAATACAGCACAAACATCCCTATCAGTATGAGAAACGCCAGCCTGTAGGACATTCGCTAGGACTGAGACATCGAAGGAGCTTCTGAAGGAACAATGTACGTTTGCCGCGGAGAAGTTAAGGCATTTTTGTCCGCGGCGGCATGCAACGAATTTTGAGCTAATCAAAAGTCGGCTGGAGAAATTTCATCTTTACCCCGTTTTGCGCAAACCGAGCTCCGGCTAAAGAAGTTAAAGAACAATGCATACTACTTCCGTTCCGCGCCCACTCGCCGCTGATGACGCTCATGACTGAAGGCAATCATTGCCGCTGAGCCTGTTCTCTTCTCAAAGCAAAACAAAACTCCTCGACGACGAGCGCCCATATGCGATCTACCTTTCATTTATGCATCGCATTGACGGGCGAGGAAGCGACCAATTACGGCCGGTCTCGTTCGAGCTCGGCGTCGCACCCTACGCGGGCGGCTCAGTTCTCGTGACCATGGGCAACACACGCGTGATCTGCGGCGTGATGGTAGAAGAGACTGTACCGCGCTGGATGAAGGAACAAAACGTAAGCGGCGGCTGGCTAACCGCCGAATATTCCATGCTGCCTTATTCGACACAGATGCGGAAACCACGCGATGTTGCCAAAGGTCGGATCGATGGGCGTAGCGCCGAAATTCAGCGCCTCATCGGCCGATCATTGCGCGCAGTTGTCGACCTTGAAACACTTGGACCGCGCACGATGTGGGTCGATTGTGACGTTCTTCAAGCCGACGGTGGCACGCGCACCGCCGCGATCACCGGCGCGAGCCTTGCTGTCGCAATCGCCTGTCGCAAGCTTGGCAAAGACAAAAAAGTCGAGACTCCGCCGATCCGCAAACTCATCGCTGCAGTGAGCGCTGGCACGTTGGACGGCACAGCAATTGTCGATCTTAGCTATGAAGAGGACAAAGCCGTCTCGGTCGATTTTAATCTGGTCGCCACTGAAGACGGCGATTTCGTTGAAGTTCAGGGATCAGGCGAAGAAGCAACTTTCTCCCAAGCGCAGCTCGATGAGCTGCTTGTGCTGGCGCGCAAGGGTATCGCTGAACTAATCGCCGCGCAGCGCGCAGTCCTCGCTCGTATCATGGTTTCGCCGCCGTAAACGTGACGTTCCCGCGCGATATGCTAGTGCTGCTGCTAATCCCACTGGCGATTTTGATCCGGATCTCTTGTTAGGTTTGCTCGCATACCGGCTGCTTTAAGCGAAACGCTGCTCATGAAGAAAGCGCTGATCACCGGCATTACCGGGCAGGACGGAAGCTATCTCGCCGATCTGTTGCTCGAGAAAGGTTATGAAGTCCACGGCATCATCCGACGCGCCAGCACGTTCAACACTTCACGGATCGATCATCTCTATGCCGATCCGCATATCAATGGCGTCCGCCTCTTCCTCCACTATGGTGATCTCGGCGACTCGGTTAATCTGGTCAAACTTCTGTACGAGTTAAAGCCAGACGAGATCTATCATCTCGGGGCGCAAAGCCACGTGCGCGTTAGCTTCGAGATTCCCGAATACACCTCCGACATTACTGCCGTCGGCACCATCCGCATTCTCGAGGCGATCCGAGAAGCAGGAATCCGCTCGCGCTTTTACGAGGCGTCGAGCAGCGAAATGTTCGGCAAGGCACAGGAGGTGCCGCAGTCGGAAAAAACGCCCTTCTGGCCGCGTAGCCCCTATGGTGTGGCCAAGGTCTTTTCATACTGGGCCACGGTCAATTACCGGGAGAGCTATGGCCTGCATGCCTGTAACGGAATCTTGTTCAATCACGAAAGCCCGCGGCGCGGAGAGACGTTCGTGACGCGCAAGGTGTCGCGCGCAGTCGCAGCGATCAAGTATGGCCTGCAACACGAACTGTTTCTTGGCAACCTCGAGGCGAAACGTGATTGGGGTTACGCACCCGAGTATGTCGAGGGCATGTGGCGGATTCTGCAACAGGAGTCACCGGAAGATTTTGTCCTCGCTACGGGCGAGGCCCGCAGCGTGCGCGAGTTTGTCGAGGCCGCATTCGCACATGTCGAGCTTGATTGGAAGCAGTACGTAAAACACGACCCGCGCTATGAGCGGCCAGCCGAGATCGATTTACTCGTCGGCGACGCTTCCAAAGCGAAGAAAGTACTCGGGTGGGAACCTAAAGTCCGGTTTCACGACTTGGTCCGGCTCATGGTTGATGCGGACCTGGAATTGCTTTCTCGCGAAACACCGCGCAAACATTTGGGAAAGCTGCCATGATGCTGATCCATGCCGCTCGCCTCAGCGGCAGGCATGTTCGTATCGATCAAGCGCGGCGGCTACATTAGCGCAAGGCGGCGGATGAGGTGCCGGATTTTGCCAGTTGTTCTGCCAAGCTGAAGGCTGGAATCATTGTGCTCATCGGAAGATCGACAATCGTCACGCGCGTTCCGGTTCCGACGATGCTGAAAAGATGGATGATGTCGCTGGAGCGCATGCGGATGCAACCATAGCTCACTGGCAGGCCGATGTTGCGTTCTTCCGGTGTACCGTGAATGTAAATGTTCCGCCGAAACGCATTCGCATTCTGCGCCTCAAGTCCGCGCAGCCAAAGAATTCGGGTCACGATCGGGTCGCGTCCAGGCGCGTCGGCCCAGACGATTTCGCCAGTGCCGCGTCGATCCTTGAATACCATTCCGGCCGGCGCGCTCTGGCCAATCTTCTGCGCGATTTCGAGTTCGCCGAGTGGCGTGTAGTAACTTCCCAAGGAATCCCCCAGGCCGAACTTCGATGTAGATACAGGGTACACGGCCGCAACATTGCCATCATCAAGCAGCGCCAGTTTCTGGTCAGCCGTGCTGATGACGATGTGATGCCGGTGGTCCGGCGCGGCACAGGAGACGACAAACGTCGCGATACCGAACAGGACCAAGCGGCCAACCTGCTTATCAATCTTGCAACGCGCGATGTTCATGCGCGATCGAACCTGAAAAACTTTTCTGCTGTCTCGGTGGTAGCCTCGGCGACTTCTTGCACGGAGACGCCGCGCGCGGCGGCGATCGCTTCGGCAACCAGTCGCGTATGTGCAGGTTCGCACCGTTTTCCGCGAAACGGTACCGGAGCAAGATAAGGGCAATCGGTTTCCACCATCAATTTCCAGAGCGGAACTTGTGCCGCGACCGCGCGCACGGCCGCGCCATTTTTGAACGTCACAATCCCGGTGAACGATACGAGATGATCCAGATCGAGCACTTCGTTGGCTTGTTCGAGCGTACCGCCGAAACAGTGAAATACGCCGCGCAACCTATCGGTGTACGGTCGCACAATGCTGAGCGTATCGTCCCAAGCATCGCGCTGGTGAATCACGACATTGAGACCGAGTTCCACAGCCAGCTCAAGCTGTTGCTGAAATAAACTCGCCTGCCGCGATTTGTAGGCGCCATCCTGAATGTTTGCCTCGATTTCCTCTTCCGTTTCCCCCTGCAACGCGCGCGCGAAAACTTGCACGTTTTTGTATTTGGCTGCTTCAACGCTCGGCAAATGATGGTAATCGAGACCCGCTTCCCCCAGCCCCACCACACGGCAGTTTTTCGCCAGCTCGCGGAGGGGCGTAATCACATCCTCCTCCGCATCCGCCGCGTAGGTTGGGTGGACACCAATTACCGCGAAGACGCTCGGGTACTTTTCGGCAAGATCGACAGCACGCCGGCTACTTTCGACTGAGGTACCAATCGTGATGATACGGGTCACGCCCGCCTCCGTCGCGCGATGGAGCACGTCCTCGAGATCGTTTGCGAAGTCCGGATAATCGAGGTGCGCGTGTGTGTCGAACAGCATGAGAGTCGTTACATCGTGGAGTCGTGAACGGTCACATCTGCTCCGATTCTCGATTCACGAATTACGAATTACGTCTTGGCTTCACCATTCCAGCACTGTGCCGGCCCATGTCAGTCCGCCACCGAAAACGACCATCAGCACGTAGTCGCCGGGTTTAATGCGGCCGCTGCGGTTTGCTTCATCGAGTGCGATCGCCACCGCCGCAGCCGAAGTGTTGCCGTAGCGATCGAGATTGACCATAAACTTCTCCAGTGGGATTCCAAGCCGGTCCGCGATCGCTTCGATGATGCGCAGATTGGCCTGGTGCGGGATGACGCAGGCGATGTCGTCGATGGATAGGCCCGCATCATCCAATGCTTTTTGCGCCGCGCTGATCATCGCCGTGACCGCTTGTTTATAAACCTCCTTCCCGGTCATGTGGATAGTCACGAGGTTAAGGTCGGCATTGTCGCGAGTGATTGGGCAACGCGAGCCGCCACCCGGCATGAATAAAATATCGCTGAAACTACCATCGCTGCCGATGTGCGTGCTGATCACGCCGTGACTTCCACCCCGGTGCGCTAGAATTGCGGCGCCCGCGCCATCACCGAAAAGCACGCACGTGTTGCGGTCAGTCCAATTTGTGATGGAGGTCAGTTTGTCTGCGCCGATCACGAGCACGGTGTCATAGGTGTGCGAGGTGATAAATTGTTGGCCGATCTCCAATGCGAAGAGGAACCCGGCGCAGGCGGCGGAAACGTCCAGGCACGCCGCGTTAGCCGCGCCGATCTTTTTCTGGACGAAGCATGCCGTCGCCGGAAACAACATGTCGGGCGTAGCCGTTGCAACCAGGATAAGATTGATGTCCTTCGGTGAGATCTTCGCCTGCTCCATCGCCTTGAGCGCGGCCTTCGTCGCCATGTCGCTCGTCTGCTCGTCCTTTGCCGCGATGCGGCGCTCTTTGATTCCAGTGCGCGTCGTGATCCACTCATCCGAGGTGTCGACGATGCGCGACAGGTCGTCATTCGTTAGGACTTTCTCCGGCACGTAACTGCCGGTGCCGATGATTGAGACGGTGCGGCGTTTAGTGGAGCGCGGGCTCGAGCGGGGCTGTCGCTTCATTGTAGCGGCGAATCTCCTCGACGATATGCGGGTTCACCTGCTGTT
>DASQXY010000115.1:0-26080 GCA_035639455.1 Chthoniobacterales bacterium
CACCCGATTTTCTCGCTGACAAGCGAGAAACGCGAAACGGTGCACGATCTCGCCGAAGCGGTCAGTCAGCTTGCGAACAAGCAGTTCGGCGCGTTGATCGCAGTTGAGCGCGACACCTCGATCCGCGTTTACGAAGAAACCGGCGTGCCGGTCGATGCCGAGTTCTCAGTTGAGCTGATCCTGACCATTTTTCATCCCAAGGCGGCACTCCATGATGGCGGAGTGATCATTCGCAACGGGCGCATTGCCGCCGCGGCTTGTATCTTCCCGGTCAGTCAGCGCGAGACGCTCGACCGCAGTCTCGGCTTGCGTCACCGCGCCGGACTCGGAATCACGGAGGAATCGGACGCGGTTGCAGTCGTGGTATCGGAAGAGACCGGTGGGATTTCCATTTGTCATCGTCGCCGGATTGAGCGCAATTTCACTCCGGAAACCTTCCGTCAGCGAATCGCGGAGATTTTATTGCACGCCAACTATGAAGAGACTGATTCTGAGAAACTGGCAGGCGAAATTGATCTCCGTCCTGCTCGCGACCACGGTTTGGTACCTGATCAAAAAGAACGTAGCGACGACGCCCTCGCCGTCTGAAGCACGCTCCCGTCCAGTGGGCGAAAGTCGCTGAGGCGAGATTCAGCGTAAAAACCGAGCGAGATTTTCGTCTTCCCAGCGGCGCGCCCGGCGATAACCGGGAAACTCGCGCTCGCGTCGATTGAATCGCTCGGTGTGCACGCGGCGGCGGCCACCAGCTAGCGTTTCATCGGGCACAACCGAGTGCAGCATTTCATGATAGAGCACGTAGCGGAGGAACCAACGCGGCACGAACGGCTGATCGAGCGCAGGATTAATCCGGATGACGCGATCTTCTTCCTGGATACTGCCGAAGACAAAGTGTTCCTTCGGACGATGCTTGCGTCGGCGGCCCCACATCACCTTGTAGCCGCGCAATCGTCCACCGAAGTGGCGCTCATTGAGCTGATCAAAGATTGGGCGCAGGTCGAAGTACGTGTCTTCGTGCTGGAGGTTTAGCTGCCGCTGCATGGGCAGCTTGGGATGAGCGAGTTTGCGTTTGGGTTTCTTGGCCATGAGCGCTCGGGAGATGAAGCGGAGGAATCGCGAGAAACATTTTAGTAGCGCCTATGGGGCTGACAAGTGAGGGCATTAGAAATTTGCGATTTTTCCTACAACATGTTGATGATCAGTAACTTACGATTTTGTGAGCAATCGGCTGGCACGGCTTCTCCAAGAGGGCTCAGGACCCATCTTGTCGGTCGTAGGCAGTGTGCCCGCTGATTTACGATTACCGGAATTTGGGTATATTCGCGCACTTGGTTATGGGCGCGAACCTTAGCCATACGTGAACCACGATGAGTCCGTTTCTGCGGAAATTGCTCGGTCTGAACTGGCTTCTCGTGCTTAACATGCTGGCGCTGGCCGTCTTCGGCGTGATCGCGATTTATAGCGCCACTTACATGCGGGAGGATTCGGTCGCGGCGGATTTCTGGCGCAAACAAGCGAATTGGGTTCTGGTGGGTTTCTTCGCCTTTATGCTGGTCAGTTTGATCGAGTACCACTGGATTCGTTGGGGCGCTTTGCCGATGTATCTGGCGGGGCTGTTCTTTTTGATTCTGACGAAGTTCATGGGCACGAAGGTCTATGGCGCGCGCAGCTGGTTGCACCTTGGCCCGATCAATTTTCAACCAGCACAGCTTGCTGTTATCGCCGGGGTCATGGTCCTCGCGCTGTTTCTCAGCCAGTTCCGGCAAATGCATCCGATGCTACGCCTGCTGTTGTGTGGTGCGATCGCGGGCGCGCCATGTTCGTTGATTCTGCTCCAGCCCGATCTCGGCGAAGTCATCATCTGGGTGCCGGTGCTGCTCGCACTTCTCTTCGCGGCTGGACTACCGCTGCGCTATTTAATCTGCATCATTCTCATTGGAATTGCGTTCATCCCGCTGGCGATTCACCTCGGTCTAAAGCCTTACCAACAGCAACGCATCACAGCCTTCGTCAACCCCGACATCGACAAGCAGGGCGCATCTTGGGCAATCAATCAGTCGCTCATCGCGATTGGCTCCGGCGGGTGGTCAGGGAAAGGATTCAAAGCGCCGAACACGCAAATTGAGCTCGGTTTTTTGCCCGCCACCGCCGTGCATAATGATTACATCTTTTCCGCCATCGGTGAGCAGTGGGGATTCGTCGGGGGAATGTTTCTCCTTGGTGGCTTTGCCCTGCTGCTTTTGACCTGCCTATTTGTTGCCTTTTTCGCGGCCGACCAATTCGGTATGCTTCTCGTTGTCGGCATCACGGCACTTATCTTCACGCACATTTTTCAGAACGTCGGGATGACAATCGCCTTGCTGCCGATTACGGGCGTGCCGTTGCCGCTCATCAGCTACAGCGGCTCGTTCGTGCTGATGATCATGCTCGGCCTTGGAATCGTGAACAGCGTCTGGGTCCACCGGAAGGTCGTCGACTGATTGTGCTGCTTTTGCAAACTCGACCACCGCTCGTCAGTTAAGTCGCTGCAAGCATGGAGACCGATTATAAGGTCAGGCTCGAGATTTTCGAAGGACCGCTCGATCTGCTTCTTTACTTGATCAAACGCGACGAGATCGACATCTACGATATCTCGCTCGAACGCATCACCCGGCAGTACCTCGAGTATTTGCACGCATTCAAGGAGCTGAAAATCGATGTCGCCGGCGAGTTTGTCGCGATGGCGGCGAATCTGATTTACCTGAAGAGCCGGAGTCTACTCCCGGTCGACCAGCAACCGCCAGAGGAAAATGTCGAGGAACATGATCCGCGGTGGGACCTGATCCGGCAGTTGATCGAGTATAAGAAATTCAAGGAAGCCGCCGCGGATTTGAACGTGCGTGCGCTCGAACGAGCAGGGATGTTCGCGCGGCATGGCGCTGTTGGGCCGACTTCGGAGCCAGCACTTCGGCTCGAAGAGGTCGGCATTTTCCAGCTGATCAACGCCTTTCAGAACGCGATGAAGCGCGTTGAAGCGCGCGAGGCTGTCCAGGAAATTTTCGGCGAGCATTTCACCGTCTCTGAGAAGATCGACATGATCCTAGAGCGGGTGGCGAATGGCGGCTCGCTGCGTTTTTCGGAACTGTTCAGCGCAATCGCTTCTCGCGTCGAAGTTGTCGTCACTTTTCTCGCATTGTTGGAGCTGATTCGCTTGCAGCAAGTGCGGGCACTGCAGCGAGACTTTTTTGACGAGATCGAAATCGCGCCGGCGGTCGCGTGAGTAAACCGGGGGTCGATGCCGCGGGTCCTGATCGCCGGTTGTGGTTACGTCGGCGCCACGACAGCTGATTTGCTTTTCAGCCGCGGCTGGGAAGTAGAAGGTTGGACGCGCTCGCAAGAATCAGCCGAGAAACTTGGGCGGAAAGCTTATGCAGTGCGCGCCGTGGATATTACGAACGGCGCGGAGGTGGCGAACTGCTCCACCAGTTTCGAGGCCGTGATCCACTGCGCGAGTACCCGGGGCGGCGGCGCGGAAAGATACCGCGGCCTGTATCTCGGCGGCGCACGCAATCTCTGCGAGCGCTTCGCAAGATCGACAATCGTCTTCACCAGCAGCACAAGCGTGTATGCGCAAACCGACCGCTCTTGGGTCACCGAGGAAAGCGCAGCCGAGCCGCCGGGCGACAGCGGCCGGATTCTCTTGGAAACGGAAAAGTTGGTGTTGGAGCACGGCGGCATCGTCGCGCGGCTCGCGGGAATTTACGGGCCCGGCCGATCAGCCTTGCTCGAGAAATTCCTGACTGGTGAAGCTGTCATCGATCCGGATCACGACCGCTTCATCAACCAGGTGCATCGTGATGATATCGCGACGGCGCTCGTGTTGCTCGTGGAGCGGCACCCATTGCGAGGCGAGATCTACAACGTCGTCGATAATCACCCGATCCTGCAGAGCGAGTGCTACCGCTGGCTCGCGGCAAAGTTGAATTGTCCTCTGCCGCCGGTCGGAAGATCGCCAGCTCCACGCAAACGCGGCGCGAGCAACAAACGCGTCAGCAACGCGAAACTACGCGCGCTCGGTTGGGAACCGCAGTATCCCAATTTTTCCGTCGCGATGGAGAACAGCATTCTGCCGAGCTTCCAGTCCAAAGTGCTGTAGCGCGCGCCCTGCCAGCAGATCTTCTTGCGTGTGGCGATTTATTAGACATTTCCGCTGAGGACAGGGGGTGCTACAACGCTCTCGGCATTGGCATTCGCCGGTTCGAGCGGAATCCACCGGTATAGAAGCTGCTAAAATTTTCCGCGATGCGGCGGATCAAACTCACTGGCCGGGAAGCCACCATTGTCCGGGCGATCGGTTTTACCGAGTCGATGCTCGGCGCGGAGATCCAGGATTTCACGCGTATGGAAAGCGAAGACGTGACGGACACGTTGAACAGCTTAATGGCGGCCGGATTCGTGGAAAGCGTGCCCTACTACGAACAGGTGGAGCTTGCCGAAATGCCGGTGACGGCTTTCGAGGTAAATCCTGCTTACGCGCACGAATTGCGCGAGGCGCTGAGCCGCCGCAGCTAAGTGGCTGAAACTTCGGCTGCGGCCAGCACGCGCTGGCTCTTTTTCCGTTCACCGAAGAGCTGGCGGATCACTTCTTCGACCGGGACTTCCTGCACGTTGATGTCGCTGACATCGCACGCTCGAAGGACTTCGCGTGTGGTCTCGGTTACTCTCGTGCGCGGAACCTTCAATTGGATTGACATCGGCGTCTGCTGAATCACCTCGCCAAAGCGCGAGAAATCGCGGGTGACTTGTTTGTCAAAGGTGAGGCTGACAATTTTGTAAACAGAGAACCGGTCGACGATTTCGTCGAGCGGGCCGTCGAAGAAAATTCTACCGTGATCGATTACCAACACCCGGCGGGTTAGCTCCTCGATGTCCTGCATGTAATGGCTGGTGAGCAATGTGACGATTCGGTGCTCTTCGTTGTAGATGCGCAAAAATTCGCGCATCCGTTTTTGGCTGACCACGTCGAGGCCGATTGTCGGCTCGTCGAGAAACAAGACGCGCGGCTCGTGGATGAGAGCCGCGATCAATTCCATCTTCATACGTTCGCCTAACGAAAGCTCGCGCACCATTACGTTCATTTTGTCCTGCACCTCGAGTAGCTCGGAAAGTCCGCCGACCACTTTGTTAAAGCGCGCTCGATCGATCCCGTAGATCGCCCGATTCAGCTCGAGTGACTCCTGTGCCGGCAAATCCCACCAGAGCGCGTTCTTCTGGCCCATGAGCAAACTGAATTGTCGCTTCATTTCGTCGCGCCGCTCCCATGGAACGAAGCCAAGCACCCGCGCGTCCCCGGAAGTCGGGTTGAGCAACCCGGAAAGCATCTTCAGCACAGTCGTTTTCCCCGCGCCATTCGGCCCGAGGAATCCGACGAATTCTCCGTCGCCGATCTCAAACGAGACGCGGTCGGCCGCGCGAGTTTCGTCGTAACGCCGCCTAACCAAGCCTTTGACGGAGCCCCAGAGCCCGCGCTCTTTGCGATAGGTGCGGTAAACCTTGGTCAGCTCGCGAGCCTCAATCGCAGACATGGAAAGGATGGAGGATGAGGGATGAAGGATGAAGTTAAAGCCGCAGTCGGATCATCCGTTTCATTCCATCATCCCTCAACCATCCTTGTTCAAGCCACCGATGGTTTAGCCTTCGGCTTTTTCCGCAGCAGCGGCAAAACTTTGTCCACGAGCGCGTCGGCGGTGACGCCGTGTTTTTTGCGCAGAATGGGGATTGTGCCGTGCTCAACGAATTCGTCCGGCCAACCGATGCGCACGACCGGTGTGTTGATGATTTGGGAATGGAGATGCTCCATCACGGCACAACCAAATCCGTTGTGCAAAACGTGATCTTCAATCGTGCAGACGACGTCGACGCTGCGCGCGAAGAACTCCAGTGTGCCGGTGTCGAGTGGCTTGATCCAGCGGGGATTGATGAGCGCAACCGAAATACCGCGCTCCTCCAATTTGCGCGCTGCCTCTTCGGCCATCTCGAACATGCTGCCGAGGCCGAAGATGGCGACGTCGCGCCCATGTTGGACGACTTCGGCCTTGCCGATCTCAAGTAGTCGCGGCTCACGTTTGATTTGCGCGCCGGGACCGGATCCGCGCGGGTAACGAATCGCGATGGGCCCGGAATTGTAATGCGCCATTGTCCAGAGCATGTCGACGAACTCGTCCTCATTCTTTGGCTGCATATGGACCCAGTTGGGCACATGTCGCAGGTATCCGATGTCGAATAAGCCGTGATGGGTCGGACCATCGTCGCCACTCAATCCGGCGCGGTCCATGCAGAGTCGCACGTTCAGTCTTTGGATTGCCATGTCATGGATGGCCATGTCATAAGCGCGCTGGAAAAATGTGGAATAGATCGCGAGAAAGGGCGTGAGTCCCTGCGTTGCCACCCCACACGCGAATAGCGCCGCGTGCTCCTCAGCGATGCCGACGTCAAAGTAGCGATCTGGGTGCGCCTTCGCGAAATGTGAGAGACCGGTGCCGCTTGGCATCGCGGCGGTGATCGCCACCAGCTTTTGATTGGTATCGGCAAACTTCGCCAGCGTTTTGCCGATGATTTCTGAATAGGTCGGTGTGGCGGCTGGCGCGGTTTCGCCGCTCTCGATCTTATATTTGCCGAGGCCGTGAAACTTGTCCGGCTGTTTGATCGCCGGTTCGTAACCTTTGCCTTTTTTCGTCAGGATGTGCAGGAGCACCGGTTCATCCTGCGTTTTCAAGAATTCAAACGTTCGGATGAGCAGCGGGATATCATGACCGTCAATCGGACCGTAATAACGCAGCCCGAGCTCCTCAAAGATGACACTCGGCACGATCAGGCCTTTGACACTCTCCTCGACTTTATGCGCGAAATGGGCGACCGATTTACCCGCGATCGCCTTCACGAAATCGCCAGCCTTCTCGTGCAGGTGTGCAAACATTGGACTGGTCGCGATTCGGTTCAGATAGTTCGCGATCGCGCCGACGTTTTTCGCAATCGACCACTCGTTGTCGTTCAACACGACAATGAAACGCTTCGTACTTGTCTTTACGTTGTTGAGTGCTTCGTAGCTAATGCCGCAGGTGAAGGCGGCGTCGCCCGCGATGACCACGATGTTCTCGTTCGTGCCGTTTAAATCGCGACCGACGGCCATGCCCAAGCCGGCGGAAAGCGCCGTGCCGGCATGACCGGCGCCGTAGCAATCGTGCTCACTTTCGGTGCGTAGGAGAAAGCCGTTGAGTCCGCCGTACTGCCGCATCGTGGAGAAGCGATCGAGTCGCCCGGTGAACATTTTATGGACATAGCCTTGATGGCTCACGTCCATGACAAAACGGTCGCGCGGTGTGTCGAATACCCGATGCAGCGCA
This sequence comes from Chthoniobacterales bacterium, assembly GCA_035639455.1. GTDB lineage: Bacteria > Verrucomicrobiota > Verrucomicrobiia > Chthoniobacterales > UBA10450 > AV17. The sequence goes on from DASQXY010000115.1 coordinate 7,380, forward strand.
ATGGTCAGCTCGACCACGCCGAGATTCGGGCCGAGATGTCCGCCGGTTTGCGACAATACGCGGATGAGCTCCTCCCGGACCTCCTGTGCTAGCTGCGGAAGGTCTTCTTCGCGCAACGCTTTCACGTCCGTGGGCGAGCGAACGCCGTCCAACAACCGGTTCGTAGCGGCCTCTGGTTCAGAAGAGACTAACGTCATGCTCCTTGGACTGTTCCGTGGGTTGGCTTCTCGCGATGGCGGATTCGTCTTCTGGCGAATCGATCTTCGCTGCAGTCGTAGGTTCGAAGTCTTTAACAACCGGCTTGCCGGCAGCGTTTCGACCAATGATCTCGATCTTCTGCTCCGCGCTGGCAAGCCGTTCCTGGCAAATCTTGACCAGATTCATTCCCTCTTCGTAGCGCACAATGAGTTCCTCCAGCGGCAGTTTGCCGGACTCCATCTTTTCCACGATTGCCTCCAGCCGATCCATCGCGCTCTCAAAGTTCAACTCCGCGCCGGCCGACTTCGGCTTGCTGCTCATGATCAAACGCGCAATTAAGCACACGCTGTTCGCCATGAAAAGCAGCAGCTCACGAAAGCGGCTTGCCTGCTCGCATGGATGTTTATTAACTCGCGGCCGCTATGACGAGGCTCGCAGCATTGATATCTCGACAGGACGCACGCCATCGCGTGCTGATCGCGCTCGTCGTTGCCGTTGCCGTGTCCGTTTCGCTGCGGGGCCGCGTCCATTTCGCCACCGAGCTGATCGCCACCTGGGACGCGTTCGCATTTTGCGTCCTCCTGCTTGCTTGGTTCACCATTCTTACCACTCCCATTCACATGCTCCGCGGACGCGCCAAAGAACAAGACCTCAGCCGCTTATTGATTTTCATTTTTGTGGTGGTTGCGGCGTGTGCAGCGCTCTTTGCCGTCGCCTTTCTAATCAGCATCAACAAAACCGAATTGCAGGGACACGTGACTGCGCATCTCCTGCTCGCGCTCGGCACGGTCATTTTTTCATGGTCGCTGGTGCACACGGTATTCGGATTGCGATATGCCCACACTTTTTACGGAGACAGCTCTGACCCGGCGCAAGATCGACATGCCGGCGGACTGATCTTTCCCGAGGGCCACGTGCCGGACTACTTCGACTTTGCCTACTTCTCGTTTGTCGTCGGCATGACCTTTCAGGTATCCGACGTGCAGATCACATCGCGCCGAATGCGCCGCCTTACCCTGTTACACAGTGTGCTCGCCTTCGGCTTCAACACAGTTATCCTCGCATTGCTGATTAATACCGTCTCGAGTTTACTCTAATGCACCGGTGCCACTCCTGCTTCTCTCTGGCACAACGGATGCTTTGCGACTGCTCGCATGCAGTCGCCCAAAAAAGTATTGCTGATCGATCGCGAGCCGGGCATCACCCGAGTCGTTAGGCAAGCACTGGAAACAGCGGGCAAATATCTGGTCAACGAACAGCGTGAGAAGTTCTCGATGGACGAGGCGCGTGCGTTCGAACCCGACTTGATCCTCTTTGACATGCCCGCGAACAGCGTCGCTGGCCTAACACTTGAGCGCTGGATTCAAACCGACAGGATTCTGCGCAAAGCGCCGCTTGTTCACCTGAGCAGCCTGAAATCAGAGACGCAGATCATGTCCGGCGGCATTCTCAGCGGCCACAGTTTCTTTGCCGGCCCGATCGGGGTTGACGAGCTTATTCGCGGCGTTGACCAGTTGCTGTTCGCTAACGAGCGCGCCTAATTGCCGATCTGCTGGCGATAAGCAGCCGCGGGCTTCAGCTGCTTCAGATCATCCACATTGTCTATCTTGAGCGCGAAAATCCAGCCCTGGCCATACGGTTCGCGGTTGATCAGGCCGGGATCGGCTTCGAGCGCTTTGTTTACTTCGATGACTTTGCCTTTTACGGGCGTGTAAATATCGCTCGCGGCCTTGACTGACTCGACAACTGCAATCGCCTCCTTCGCATTTGCCTCGCGCTCCATTTTTGGCAGCTCGACGTAAACTACATCGGTCAGTTCGGATTGCGCGTGGTCGGTGATGCCGACGCGGACGTTGTCGCCGTCGCGCCGAACCCACTCGTGCGTCTCGGTGTAAAGCAAATCGTCCGGGACATTCATGGTGACGTTGTAGCTGCCGCGATCTCCGGCAGAGATTTAATTCCTTTTCTGTAGAGTGGTTTCGTTTCGATCACGGCTGGGAATTTCTGCCCGCGAATTTCGATCTCGATATTCGAACCGACCTTTGCGCGCGGCGCTTCGATGTAAGCCATCCCGATCCCCCAATTCAAGCTTGGTGAAAGCGTGCCGCTGGTGACTTCACCGATGCGTTCGCCGTTTTCAAAAACCGCATAATGCGGCCGCGGTGGCGGACCTTTTTCCCGCATACGAAACGGCACGAGCTTTTCGCGCGGCCCGTGTTCTTTCGTTTTCACGAGCACATCGCGCCCGATGAAGTTCGGCTTTGCAAAATCGACGAATGTCCCCAGCCCAGCCTCAATTGGATTTCGCTCGGGCGACAGATCCGAGCCGTTCAGGGGATAACACATTTCGAGCCGCAAGGTGTCACGTGCTCCGAGGCCGCAAGGTTTGATTCCGAATTGTTCGCCTCTTTGCAGAACGAGCTCCCAAAAGTTCGGCCCGTGTTCGCTGCCAAAGAACGCTTCGAGACCGTCTTCTCCAGTGTAACCAGTCCGTGCGATTGTCACCGGCACACCCTCGATTATCCGATCCACAATATGATTGCGCGTCGGAAGATCGACATTTAACGCGCGAAAGAGATCGACGACTCGGGGACCTTGGATCGCGACGCCGCCAAATTTGGCGCTGCGATTGTTTATTGTGGCGCAAGTTTCTAGCTTGCGATGCTCTGACGCGGGCGAGGTGAAAACTTGTCCCACATTCCGATGTCGCTCGAGCCAAGCGAAATCTTCATCGGCCCGCGCAGCGTTCACGACGAGCAGAAATTTCTCGTCGCCAGTGCGGTAGACGATGAGATCATCGATAATTCCTGCTCTTTCGTTAAGGAAAAGCGTGTACTGACCCGCGCCGACCGCGAGCTTGTGGATGTTGTTGGTAAGTATGAAATTCAGCCACTCGCTCGCGCCGCGGCCTTCGACGATGAACTGGCCCATGTGCGAAATGTCGAAAATCCCGACGTTGTTTCGCACGGCCTGATGTTCCTCGAGGATGCTGGTATATTGCAGCGGCATGACCCAGCCCGCGAACGCCACCATCTTCGCTCCGCGCTGCAGGTGTTGTTGGTAGAGTGGAGTGCGTTTTTGCGCGTTGCTCACGCGGCCAGCCTAGACTTCGCAAATCACGTGCGCAATGCTCCTCGCGAAAGCATGACCTGGCTCGATAAACTCGAACGGCGCATCGGTTTCATTGCCATTCCTGGGTTACACCGGATTCTGGTCGGCTTTGCCGCGCTGGTATTCACCCTAGCTTGGCTGCTACCGGGTTTCACGTCCATACTCCAGCTCGATCCGGCCCGGATTCGGCAAGGCGAAGCCTGGCGGCTGGTGACCTATGTCTTCATCCCGCAAACGTTGAGTCCGTTGTGGGTGTTGTTTGCGCTCTGGTTTCTGTGGTGGATCGGCGACGGGCTCGAACGCGCATGGGGGAGTTTCCGCCTCACACTCTACGTTCTCATCGGCATGATCGGCACGACAACCGCGGCGTTCTTCTTCGGCAGCAATTTTTCCAACTCGATGCTGATCGCGTCGCTCTTCTTTGCTTTCGCGCGGTTTTACCCAGAGCAAATCATTTACGCGTTTTTTATCTTGCCGGTGAAAATCAAGTGGCTCGCCTGGGTTTCAGCAGCCGCCCTTTTGCTCGGCTTCGTCGTCAATTCGAATTCCTATCGCATGGCGCTCCTCGCGGCGTTGAGCAATTACCTGATCTTCTTCGGTCCCGAGATCGTTTACCAAGCGCGGCATCGCCGTGAAGCTTCCACGCGGCGCAGACGATTCGAGATACACTCCCGCAGCGAAGCCGAGCCGCTCCATAAATGCACCGTATGTGGCGCGACCGAGCTCAGTCATCCAAATCTCGATTTTCGAGTCGCGCGTGATGGCGAAGAATATTGCATGGCGCACTTACCACAAACGGCTACGCCGGCCGGCTGACAACATCGACACCGCGGTCGGCTAAATTAGACTCACTCCAATGACAGACAAGAACGCAGCGCTTGTCCCCGAACAAGGATGGCACTGTCTGCATCTGTTTTATCGCGTCGAGCATGGGCAATGGCAGTTGCTCAATCGTGAGGAACAGAACGCGGCCAAAACGAATCTCGCGCGGCTCGTTCAGGAGATTCGCGCGCTTGAATCGACGCAATTGCTTACCCTCAGCATCGTCACGCCGAAGGCCGATCTCGGCTTTATCCTCATCACGCCCGATCTGCAAACGGCAAATAAGATCGAGAAGGAATTGTCGCTTTCGTTAGGCCCAGACATGCTCACGCCGGTCTACAGCTATCTATCGTTAACGGAAGAAAGCGAATACATCACGACCGAGGAGGAGTACGTGCAAACGCTCGACGCCGAGATGCGAAACAATCCGGCGAAGCTCGAGCAAGCGTTGGTCAGCTTTCGCGAGCGGATGAACCATTATCGGGAGGAGCGCGTTTATCCCATGCTCCCTGACTGGCCAGTAGTCTGCTTCTATAATATGAGCAAGCGCCGTGGCGAACAGCGTAATTGGTACGCGCTCCGATACGACGACCGCCGCAAGTTGATGAAGGGGCATGCCGCAGTGGGCCGTGAGTTCGCAGGCAAGGTCAAACAGCTCATTACCGGCTCGACCGGCCTGGACGATGCGGAGTGGGGCGTAACACTGTTCGCGCGCGACACCTTTCAGATCAAAGCGATCGTTTACAAAATGCGCTTCGATCCAGTCAGCGCCGAGTACGCGGAGTTCGGCGAGTTCTTCATCGGTATTCAGCTCCCGCTCGATGAACTGTTCCGGCGACTGCAGCTGTAACTCATGCGCCTGCTCGTGATTGTGCTCGATTGCGCTCGAGCACGAGCAAGAGCACGATTATGAGCATGAGATTGCCGGATGGGTGACAGAGTGGTCGATTGTGCACGCCTGGAGAGCGTGTGTGCCCCAAAAAGGCACCGAGGGTTCGAATCCCTCCCCATCCGCCAGCTGGAGGAACGAACTCAGTGTTTCGCGCGTTCTCGCCTGCTCGTGCGCGATCACGCGATGGAGATTCGAACGCCGTTCGACCGGTGGGGCGCGTCACGCGCAAGGGTTAAGAGCGAAGCTCATTTGCCGGAGCCGAAGCGCAGCTTTGGATAATCCCTCCCCATCCGCGCGTGCTTCTGATTGTAATCGTAATGGGCTAACTTTCTCTTCTGCTCCGCCGCTCGATCACTTGTAGTTCCTGGCGCAATTTCACGATGCTGTGCTCAGCCAGCATGCCGCGAAAATTCACGCCGGGATAGATGATGCAATCGTTCCCAATGACCGCGCCAGGGTTTATGACGGCGTTGCAGCCAATCTCGGTGCGGTCGCCGATGATCGCGCCGAATTTTGTTAGGCCAGTGGCAATGTTGCCTTCCTGCGCCGCAACGCTGATTTCGCGCCGGTCGAGTTTCACGTTCGACAAAATCACGCCGGCGCCGAGGTGCACCTTGTAGCCGAGTATGGAGTCGCCGACGTAATTGAAATGCGGCACCTGTGCTTCGTCAAAGATGATGCTGTTCTTGAACTCGCACGAGTTCCCCATTACGACGCGATTTCCTACAACGACATTCTCTCGAACGTAACAGCCGCTGCGAATATGACAGTTCTCGCCAATCCAGGCGGGACCTTTTAGCACCGCGCCTTGCTCGACGATGCTACCGCGCCCAATGAAAACGTGATTACTGATGAACGGTTTGCCAACTACATCACCGAGAATCGCCGGTTTCAGCCGAAACTGCAGATAACTCGCGATCTGTTTGAGTGCGTCCCAGACGTACTGCTGGTTCTCGAACAACTTCGGGTGCGCCGTGTGGTCCAGGCTAAAGAATTGCGCGGGCGCGAACATCTCGGTCAAGCGGCGGCGCGGCGTGTGAGCTTTTGTCCCTCCTTCGTATCGCGTACTTCCCAGCCGCGCGCTCTTAACTGCTCGCGCAATTCATCACTTTTCCGGAAATCTTTTGCAAGCCTCGCTTGTGCCCGCGCCTCCGCCAGCTTCGCGACCTCGGTCGGAACTCCGCCTTCGTGTCTTTCGAAGTCAAGGACGTGGTTAACCCGATTCCACCAGCTTAGCCACGCTCCCGCCGTCTCGGCATCGAGTGTATTGTGATCCATCGCGCGATTGATTTCGCGAATCGTCTCGAACAAAAACCCAAGCGCGCCCGAGATATTGAGGTCGTCATCCAGCGCTTCCTCGAAATTGTGGGGCAAGTTTTCAACCTGCCTTTTGGCGGAATTCGCAAGTTGCAAAGTTGCGCTACATTGGTGCAGCCGTGCCAGCCAGTCATCGATTCGGCCTAACGACTCGCGCGCCTCTGCCATTCCTTGCCAGGTGAAATTAAGCGGCGCGCGATAGTGCACGCGCATGAGCGCATAACGCACCTCCCGGCCGGTGTAGCCCTTTTGCAGCACATCCGGTAGGGTGTAGAAGTTACCTAACGATTTGGACATTTTCTGACCATCGACCAGCAGGTGCGCGCAATGCAGCCAGTAACGCACGAACTGTTTGCCCGTGACGCCTTCGCTCTGCGCAATCTCCGCCTCGTGGTGCGGGAAAATGTTGTCCACGCCGCCGCAATGGATATCGATCTGATCGCCAAGCAAAGCCGTGGCCATCGCGCTGCACTCGATGTGCCAACCGGGCCGACCCGGCCCCCACGGCGACCCCCATTTCACATCGCCATCGTCTTCATCCCACGCTTTCCACAGGGCGAAGTCGCCAATGTGCTCTTTGTCGTATTCGTCGTGCTTCACCCGGCCAGTCGACTGCAATTCATCCAAATTGAAGTGGGCGAGCTTGCCGTAATTGGGGAATTGGTTAATCCGATAGTAAACCGATCTGTCCTCGGCTTCGTAGGCCAAGCCGCGATCGATGAGCGTTTTGATCATCGCAATCATCCTGTCGATGTAATGCTGGTCGGTTGCGGCCGGGAATTGGTCCGCGCGTTTGATCCGCAACGTGTCGACGTCTTCGAAGAAGGCCTCTTTGAATTGCGCCGTGAACGTTTGCAACGGCACTCCGGCTTCGCGGGCCCCGCGAATCGTTTTGTCATCCACATCAGTGATATTCATGACGCGGTGGACCTGGTAACCGCGCGCTTCGAGATGTCGCTGGAGTAAATCTTCGAAGATGTAAGCCCGGAAGTTCCCAATATGCGCGCGGCTGTAAACCGTTGGCCCACAGGTATACATGCCGACCTTGTCCGGCGGTTGGACAAATTCCTCGTGTGGCGAGCGCGAGCCAGGGTGGCACGGTATGAACTCCTCCAGTTGCCGCGAGTAGGTATTAAAGAAGCGAATGGACATTGCGGGTGAATAGGCTGTCATCCCGAGTCGCCCCTTCGACTCACTTCGTTCGCTCAGGGCCGGCGCGGACGGCGAGGGACCTCATAAAAGAATGGCATGGTTTGTCGCGCCAGAAAATCATCGCTTCGATTGTAAGATGGTTCGCTCCCCTGACATGGCCATTTAGCACGCGCGGCTGTAAAGCGTCGGCGCACAGGTATACCTGCCGACCTTGTCCACCGATTGGACAAACTCGTCGTATGGCCAGGGCGAGGCGGGTTCGCGTGGCGTCAGTTCCTCCATTGGCGCGAGTATGTGAAAAACGGATATCACTCCACCTCGACCGTTGCGATGGCGATGGCGGCAATGCCCTCGCCACGGCCAATCGCACCGAGTGTCTCATTCGTAGTCGCCTTGATGCTGATGCTGAACTCGGACGTATCGACAGCATTCGCGATTTTTTTCCGCATCGCGCCGATATGCGGGGAAAGCTTGGGGGCTTCGGCAGCGATTGTTGCGTCAACGTTCACCAGCCGCGCCTTTCGGCGCGTGAGCAGTCCGCTAACACGCCGCAAAATTTCCATGCTGCTGATCCCGCGGAGTGATTCGTCAGTGTTCGGAAAATGTTGGCCAATGTCACCGGCGCCGATTGCGCCGAGCAGTGCGTCCGCAATTGCATGGGCGAGGACGTCGGCATCCGAGTGGCCGGCCAGGCCGCGCGTGTGCGCGATCTCGACCCCGCCGAGAATGAGTTGTCGATCTTCGGCGAAACGATGTACGTCATAGCCAATGCCGCAGCGGGTTGTCCTCACAATTTCAAATCGATTATGCCATTCGAGGCGATGATGCTGTATTTGTCTTTCATATCTTTGCGCGGGCGCAGATCGACGGTACCGCCGGCAGTCTCAATCAAAATCCAACCCGCGGCGATGTCCCACAAACTGATGCCTTGTTCGATGTAAGCGTCCAACCGGCCACACGCCACATATGCCATGTCGAGCGCGGCGCTGCCTAACACTCGGCACTTGCGCGCGCGATGAATCATCTGATGCAGCATCGGCACGTTGGATTCGATGAGCACGCCGGTCTTGGAGAGGCCGACCGAAATGACGGCGTCGGCGAGCTCGGTTCGCTCGCTCACCCGAAAGTGTTGGCCGTTTAAACGCGGCTTCTCGCCTTTTTGGCCACACCACATTTCGTCACGGATTGGATCGTAAATTACGCCGACCATGATTTCACTTTTGAAGCGGAGCGCGATGGAAACGCAAAAGTGTGGGATCCGGTAATAAAAATTCACCGTGCCGTCCAGTGGGTCGACGATCCATTGGTGCTCGCTGGCCTGGTCACCAACGATCCCCTCCTCGCCGTAGAGCGCATGTTGCGGAAACTCTTTGAGGAGCGAGCGCGTGATAAGTTCCTGCGCGCGCACGTCGATTTCGAGTTTGATGTCGTGCGCTTCGGCGGACGTTACGCGCAGCCCCGAATGCTTTTGGGGGCGGAAGTTTTCACGCAGCAAATCTCCGGCGGCACGCGCTGCATGCTCCGCCGCATCGAGATAATGCTTCATCGCAATATTAGCTCGCACAAACGACACAAACTGCACAATGGAAACAGCCGGGTGTCATCCGGCGTAGAGCGAAGCATCTCACACCCGGTCATTGATCACGCTCGTTAGAATTGCGTCCCCAAGCCACTCGAATGTGAGATCCGTGCGGTGTGGCGCGGCTCGGAATGAAAGTGAACGCAAAAAAACCGGGAGGAAAACGAGTTCTCCTCCCGGGTTGAAGTTGGGTTGTGATTCCGAAAGCGTTCGGAATCGTGATCAAGCGCTGGGCCTTAGTGCCTCTTTTTCTTCGCTGATTTTTTCTTTGCTGCTTTTTTCTTCGCCATCGACTATTCCCCCCTTTCAATCCGCGTCGGCGGAAATGCGTGAAGAGTTGGGAATGACTTCACTTTTATCGAGTGAAGTAATCGTCACGTTTTTCTTGTCAACCGTTTTTCGCGTGCGTCTAAAAAAATTTCTAGCAGTTCACGCGCCATTATCTTTTTCGGCACGCGCGAAATTTTTTTTGGTTCACTGTCGCGAAAGAAAATCGTGACTTCATTTTCATCGCTCTCCATTCCAGCGTCGGCGCGGCTCACGTCGTTGGCGATAACGATGTCGCAATTTTTATCGCGCAGCTTTGCCTGCGCGTGTGCTTCCAGTTCGTCTGTCTCGGCCGCGAAACCGACCACGAGAAATTGTCGATCTTGCGGAAGCGAAGCGAGAATGTCGCGCGTGGGGACCAACTCAAGCGTGAGCTTTGCGTCGCACTTCTTGATTTTCTCTGCCGAAAACTTCGCCGGCTTGTAATCACCGACGGCCGCGCACATCACGAGAATATCGCAGTCGCCGAGATGTTGGTGTACTGCGTCAAACATTTCGTCGCTGGTCACGACCGAAACGACACGTGCGCCGCGCGGTTTCTCGAGGTGCACAGGGCCGGAGATGAGCGTCGCGTCATGCCCGGCGGTGATTGCGGCTTCGGCAATGGCGTAGCCCATTTTTCCAGAGGAGCGATTGCTGATGTAGCGAACGGGATCGATCGGCTCGCGCGTCGGCCCGGCCGTGACAACAAACTTCACGCGATCAGATTTTCCTGCCGTGCGAGCATGAATTCCGCGCGGAAAGCGATGTCCTCGACCTTCCACAAACGGCCGAGCCCTTCGTAACCGCAGGCGAGCATGCCTGCTTCTGGTCCGATCCATTCGACACCGCGCGATTTCAATTTTGCGACATTTTCTTGAGTCGCAGGGTGGTCCCACATTTTTCCGTTCATTGCTGGCGCGAGCAGAATGGGCGCGCGGGTGGCGAGCGCAATCGCGGCAAGCGGATGATTGGCGAGGCCGGACGCGAGCTCGGCGATAATGTGCGCGGTTGCCGGTGCGATGAGCAGGAGGTTGGCGCGATCGGCCAATTCGATGTGCCCTGGGCGCCAGCTTTCTTTTTCGTCGAAGAAACTGGTCATGACCGGGTTTTTGCAAAGCGTTTGCAAAGTGAGCGGCGCGATGAACTCGGTCGCATCGTCCGTCATCACGACAAAAACGTCGTGGCCCTGCTTTACGAGCAAGCTCGCCAGCTCGGCAGATTTGTAAGCGGCGATCGAGCCGGTGACACCGAGCACGACTGTTTTTCTGCCACCGCGCAAGCGCACCACTTTGCGCGCGCTCGTTTTCTCAACGCTCAGTTTGGAATTTCTTCTCATGCAAGATCGACAATCTATTCACGAAGCGGTTGGAGGGGAAGCTGACAGCTTCCCGCGGGTTAATTGGGACGCCAGCAACGTCTCTACAGTTACGTTCGGAGTCACTTTTGCATGAGACGCCGGCTTAAAAAACTCTCCGCTCGCATAATGTGCCGGGCTTTCTCCAGATCTTCTTCCACCGATCTGCTAATGATCGTGTAGCGGTAATCCCGCCAGGATTCCATTTCGCGCGCGGCATTGGTGAGACGCAACTCGATTTTGTCCCAGGTCTCAGTAGCGCGCTTTATCAGGCGACGCCGCAACTCATCAAGATGCGGCGGCATGATGAAGATATCGGTGAATGCCGCGCGAATAAATGGGTCATCGCAGCGGCGGATTATAGCCGCGCCTTGCGTGTCGATGTCGATCAAAACGTCAACGCCTTTTTTTAGATTTGTGATTACTGGCTCGCGCAGTGTGCCGTAACAATCGCCATGCACTTGCGCGTATTCGAGAAATTCGCCGGCGTCCACCCGCGCCTGGAAATCCGCATCTGAGATGAAACGGTAATCTTCACCGTCAATTTCACCGCTCCGCGGTGCGCGCGTCGTGCACGAGACCGAGTAGAACAAGTTAGGCGTTTTACGGAGAGCTTCGATCAACGTTGTTTTGCCCGCGCCCGACGGCGCAGAAATGACGAAGAGAATTCCGTAGCGACTGAATTGGTTACTCAAGGTTCTGCACTTGCTCGCGGATTCTCTCCAGCTCCGCTTTGCAGGCAACAACGCGCTGGGAAATCGCGGCGTCGTTTCCTTTTGAACCGAGCGTGTTGAGCTCGCGCGAAATTTCCTGTGCGATGAACTCAAGCGTGCGCCCGACCGGTTCGTTTCGCCGGAGGTGATGTGCGAACTGCGCGAGATGACTTTCCAATCGCGTTAATTCCTCCGACACATCAGTGCGATCGGCGAAAAACGAGATTTCTTTCACGATTCGCTCGTCGGCCGGGTCGAGCGGCAGCCCGGCTTTCTGCAAGCGATCCAGCAATGCCGTTCGATACTTCTTCACTACATCAGGATGAAGAGCGCGGATCTCCTTGAGCTTTTTGCGAATCTCTTTCAGTCGGTGAATCAAGTCCTTGGCGAGGTGTTTGCCCTCGCGCTCGCGCATTTTGATCAAATCGGCAAGCGCGGCGCGGAGTGCTTGTTGAACGCGCGGCCAGACTTCATCGGGATCAACGACTTGCTCCGGCAGCCGCATGACACCCGGCGCCTGTAAAACCAGGCCAATTGTGATTTCGCCCGGCGCGTTCAGCTGCTGTTGCAAGGCGCGCATCGCTTCGTGGTAAGAACGGGCCAGATCGGTATCGAGTGCGAGTTGCTGCGCGCCATTGGCTCGATTGCGCAGCGTTAATGTCACACTCGTCCGACCGCGCGAAATAGTTTCGTTAATCGTCTCGCGTATCCGTGGCTCGAGCGCGGCCAGATCGCGCGGCAGATTGACGATGACGTCGCTCTGTTTGCGGTTAACTGAGTTGAGCTCAACACAAAACCGATGGCCGTTGTGCTCCGCCTCCCCGCGGCCGTAACCGGTCATGCTTCTCATAAAGCGACTTCGTTTCGATCAAAGTTCATGCGCGCCACGCGCGCTGCGTTGTCATTCCGAGCAATGCGAGGAATCTCGCAATCGGAGCCATCGTCACGCTGAGTACATTGTGTGATCCAGGCCGATTGTGCGGTCCTTGGCTTTCGCTCAGGATGACAGCGCGTGTGGATATTCGGTTTTTATCGCCGAGAAAAGCTCAACGATCAATGCTCAATGGTTAACTGATGATATTGCGTGCATGAGGGGCAGGTGATCCGTTTGTAGCAGCGTGAGTCACTTCGAGAAGGAACTCGCCGCGACGGTCATCTTCGGGGTCACTTACGTGCTGATCAGCGGCCGGCAGCTTAAGATTCTGCCGTTGAATCGGCCGGCAGCCGCCTTGCTCGGCGCGGTGTTAATGGTTTCAACCGGTGTGATGAGTCCGGAGCGCGCTTATCACGCAGTCAATTACGACACCATCGTGCTGCTGCTCGCTATGATGTTGGTATCCGCGTATCTTTATCTGGCGCACTTTTTCGGATGGGCTGCTGACGTTGTCTTGGAGTTTTCACGCACGCCGCAGCGGCTGTTGCTCTAATACCAATCACGATCCTCACAACCGCTGCCGGCGTCGGCGTGTTGCTCCTGCTGCGCTGAGAAGATCGACAATGGCACGGCGATGTGGCGACGGAATTGGGATGGACTCCAACTCGCGAATGGCAAACCAGCGTTGCTTTCGATGTTCCGGCGCGCCGCATCTGTCGCTGGTCGGATCGGGCTTGCGCAATCGTCGCGGGAAGACGCGCAGCGTCACGCGATGATGCGTGAACGGGAAGATTGAGTTGTAAATCGGCCGCTGCAAACTCGACGGCTTAAAGCCGTCAAGTTCCAGCGCCGGCAGAACCCACATGCCGCGCCAGCGATGCTGCGCTTTTTCCAGCAAGATTTTGCTTCGGGGCGCGATAAAGGCGTGATTTTCCACAAGATGGTGGACGGGAGGTCGTGCACGTTTTAACGGGAGAGTTTCCGGCCCGATCGCGCGACAAAAATTCTTTACCGGGCAGAGATCGCATCTTGGTCGCGGCAGACAAACGAGTGCGCCAAGATCGATGAGCGCGGAATTGTAAATGCGTGCGCGCGTTGCCGGCAGCAGCGCGCCAGCGTAGTGCCAAAGCGCGTTGCGACCGCCGATTCGATCGATTGGCATTCGTAAATTGAAGAGCCGCGCCAGAACCCGGGTGGTATTTGCTTCGAGGATTGGAACAGATTGGTCGAATGCGAACGTCACGACGGCGTGTGCGATGTACCGACCGACGCCGGGTAGTTCGTGCATGCGGTCGATTTCAGACGGAAAGCGGCCATGATATCGATCTTGCACGAGCTTGGCTGTGGCGTGGAGGTTGCGCGCGCGCGCGTAGTAGCCGAGACCCTGCCAAGCGTGGAGGACGTCGTTATCGGATGCACGTGCTAATGCGGCGATATTGGGAAAGCGGCGGAGCCACTCATTATAGTAAGGGAGCACGGCGGCTACCCGGGTTTGTTGAAGCATGAACTCGGAGACGAGCACGGCATAGGGATCGCGCGTATGTCGCCAGGGAAGATCGCGGCCGTGTTCGCGATACCAGCGCAATAGACTACGTCGGAAGGCGCGTGGATCTTTCAAGTGGAAAAAACGTCGAACACCCAACCCCGAACGTCTAGTGTCGAATTCAGCGTTGAGCGTTGGACGTTGAGCGTTCAGCGTTGGACGTTTGCTGGGTGAATTCGTACACGCATCCGCTCTCTCCGGAGCAGGTCGACAAGCTGCGCGCATTGCTCGAGGAGCTGGGTTTCCAGTTTTCGTCGAAGGTATACACGCTCTTTTTTGCGCAGAAGAACAAATTAAGCGTCGCGGTCTACGAGAAAGGCCCGAAGGTGCTGGTGCAGGGCAAAGGCGTGGAGGAGTTCGTACAGTTCGAGCTCGAGCCGAAAGTTCTCGGCGAAGCCAAACTCGGATATGAGGAAGTGCACTCGCCGGAAATGTTCCAGCCGCACTTCGGCGTGGACGAGAGTGGGAAGGGAGATTTCTTCGGTCCGCTTGTGATCGCCGGCGTGTATGTCGATCCTGGAATTGCGCGGAACCTGCGCGACGCGGGAGTGGTTGACAGCAAGCGTGTCGGCTCGGATGCGCGGATTCGGCATCTGGCGAAAACAATTCGCAAGAGCGCGAGGCGCGGCTTGCATGAAACGGTGCTAATCGGGCCTGCGAAGTACAACCAGCTCTACGCTAAGTTTGCCAACCTGAACGCGTTACTCGGCTGGGGACACGCGCGAGTCATCGAAAACCTGCTCGCAACGAAGCCGGAGTGTCCGCGGTCATTGTCCGACCAATTTGCAGATGCGCGCGTGATTCAAACCGCATTGCTGCGGCATGGACGCAAAATTGATATCGAACAACGGCCGCGCGCCGAGTCCGATGTTGCCGTTGCAGCAGCCTCGGTCCTCGCCCGGGAAGCATTCATCGATTGGCTCGACCGCCGAGGAAAAGCGCTTGGCCGGCGTCTCGAACGCGGGGTTTCTGCCGACGTGAAAGAGACGGCGAAAGCTCTGGTAGAAAGCCACGGACCCGGGATCTTGCGCGAAATAGCCAAAGTTCACTTCCGAACCGCCCACGAGATCGCGCCGGAGGCATACGTAAAGCCGCCAGAACGGGCCTGGCCAAAGTAGTCATTGGCGGCTGGGTTGGACACCCTTTTCGGCAAGATTCCTGCTTCAAAAAACAGCACCGGCATACCATGCAAACTAAGGTTCTAATCTTAAATGCCGACCCCGTCTTTGCGGACAAGGGGCTGACTGTTCTGGAAAGTGTCGCCGAGGTGGACAAGCAGATCGTGCGCACGCTGGCGGAGGCGGTGATGGTGTTACTCGGTGAGAACGTCGACGCTTTCCTCATCGAAGCCGAGACAGCGCTAGCGCTGGAGCAGGCGACCAATGCTCGTCAGCATTTTCCATCGCTGAAAATCGTTTGCCTGATTAGTGATCGCCCGGAGAAAGAGGCCATCGCGGCGGCGAAAGAACAGAACCTCGAGGTGATTGCGTCGACTCAGTCATTTGGCCGCTTAAGGCGGGTGATCGCACGCTCGTTGCGTTCGGTTGAAAAATCGGCCATGTCGGCATCGGAAGGAATCGACCCCTGTCACTCGTTAATCGGGAATCTGACCCAGTTTTCCGCGGCCGAAATTCTACAGATGAGCTGTTTGAGTCAGCGGAGTGGCCGCTTCACGTTTAAATCGCGGCGTGGGAACAGCGAGATTTATCTCCAGCAGGGCGCGATCCGCCACGCGGTCTTTGGTTCTGTCGAAGGCGAGGCGGCAGTAGCCGAGATCTTCCGCTGGCGGCAGGGGCGGTTCTATTTTGAGGAAGGAATCATTAGCCAGGTGCAAACGGTCAACCGACCATGGGCGCATCTGTTGATCGATAATCTCCAAAAGCTCGATGAGACGCTCGAGCTTGCGAGCGTTTAGCGCGAGCGCATGAGAGATCAAACGTTGGAGCGCAAACTTCGTTTGCTCAATATCCAGCTGGACAACTGGAAGAAGCTTCACGATCTCATTACCTACGGACTCGATAAGGCGAAACCGATCATCTCGAGTGAGCAGGAGCATCAGTTCACTGAGGTCCGCGCGAATCTGTTGCAGGAAACCGAGCACATTCTTGGCGAACTCAACATCCTGCCAGAGTTGTCGGGCAAGACCATGAATGTCTTGCAGCGGGCCGTGTCGATGCGCGCCGTTCGCGAGCTGCCAAGCGACGAAGTCCGCCGCCTCGAGAGCGAGTGGAACGCGGTCTTCACGAAACTGGGCGTTGTGCAAGGCCAACTGAAGGCGGCGCGCAAAAAGTTGGCCAGCCAGACTCCGCTCGGCTACTTATTAGCTCGGCTGTGTCGGCGGCCCGCGACCGTGCATTAGCAGCCGCACGCAACTGTTGTCGTTGACAGCGAGGCTCTTACGTCGCCGGATTCGAACGGCCGCAGTTAATTTTGCCGCCATTTCGCACATGCCAAGCGATACTGATATTGACGATGGCAAAACTGACGAAACGCGACATTGTCGTAGCGATCAGCAACCAAACCGGCATGGTGCAGCACGAAGTTTTCGAGGTCGTGCAGCGTACTTTGGACAAAATCACCGACAGTTTGGCCAATAATATCCCGGTCGAGCTGCGCAATTTTGGCATCTTCCAACCGCGCCTGACGAAGCCGCGGGTGGGTAGGAACCCAAACCAACCCGGCAGCAGTTTTGTTATCCCGCCGCGGGCGACGGTCAAATTCAAGGCGGGGAAAGTCATGCGTCAGCGGGTCGAAAAGCTTTCGCGCGAGCTGAAAGAGGCCTCAGAGCAGAAGCAGAACGCGCAACCCGAGACCGCAAACGGGCGTGTCCAATAGATCTGGTTGACCCAATCGGCGGCTGTCGGTCGTTACGATTTAGAGGTCGGTTCCAAATTTAGCAGGTTCTGAATTGCTTCCTCGAGCCGATCGAAATTGATGGGCTTCGTCAGGTGCTCTGAAAAGCCTGCCTGGCGCGCCTTGCTGACGTCATGCTCCATACCGAAGCCGCTCAGCGCGATGCCGCGCAGTCCTTTGCTTGCCCCGAGTTCGCGCATCAGTTCATAGCCGCTTCGATCCGGCAGTCCGATGTCACTGATGAGCAAGTCGAAATGCTCCTGATGAGCTTTCTCCAGTGCCTGCTCGGCCGAATGTGCGAGCGTAATCTGATATCCGCGGCGCTCGAGCATCATTTTCATTCCAAGGCATGTATCCTGGTGGTCGTCGACGACTAACACGCGGCGAGCTTCTGGATGTTGTCGCTTCTGTTTGCCTGGTGCAGGCGTCTCCCCGTCGCCATGTGATGTGATCGCTGGCGCAGGTACAGTGCGTAACGTGATCGCAAATGTTGCACCTTGGTCCTTGCCGCGACTTTCAACGCGAATCTTGCCGCCGTGCGCGTCGACCATTGCCTTGGAAATGGCCAGACCGAGACCGAGACCACCAAATCGCCGGGTAATAGACGTCTGGCCCTGCTCAAATGCATTGAAGATCTTGTCGATCTTCTCCTGCTCAATTCCAATGCCGGTGTCGACGACCCGAATTTCGATCTCCTCGGCTGTGGGGTTGAGCGTCTCAACGGTAATGCGGCCCCTGTCTGGTGTGAATTTGACGCTGTTCTTTATCAGGTTCCAGAAAACCTGCTGCAGGCGCGCGGGATCACCCTCGATATAGCTGCGTTTTGCTCGCAATTGGAAATCGACTTTTAGGTCCTTGCTTGCGATCTCGTCGCGGCAAATCTCGTAGGCACGTTGCAGGATCTCGGGCACGCACACCACTTCGAAAGTGAGCTGCAGCTTGCCCTTAGCGATGCGTGTCACGTCGAGCAGGTCGTCAATGAGGCGTGCTTCCAATTCGACGTTGCGCCGGATAATTTCGAGCGCCTGCCGATTGAAAACCGAATCGCCCATGTTTGCTTCCAATTCGTCCACCATCGCAATGACCGGCGTAAGCGGGTTACGCAGCTCATGGGATAACAGCGCCAGAAACTGGTCCTTGGCCGCGTTGGCGTCGATCAGCTCCTGGCGCAGGGTCACGTCGCGCGTCTTATCTTCCACGAGGTAAAGCACACCCTGGACCGTTTGCTGCGGGCCCTGTAAGCGCAGCAGATGGACGTTCAAAAAGTGCGTCATCCCAGCCTCATTCTTGAACGGCTGTTCGATCAATTGAAAGGGTGTGCCGAAGGCGAGGACTTTCTCGAGCGCCTCCAGCGGGGCAATACTGACGTCTGTGTAAGTGGCTTCGGCGATATCGCGCTCGGGCGGTAAGTTGCCGAAACGGCGCGCCATTTGCGTAAATGCATCGTTCGCCTGCAGAAACCGGCGCGACACTGGATGGACAAGCGCGATGCCGCTCGGCACGTTGGCCAGAATTTTCTCATTGAATATGACCTCGCGTTGGATCCGACGCGTCGCCTCGATCTGTCGCCGCTGAAATTTGCTGCCAAGCCACGCGAACACCGCCGTCAGCACGACCAGCCAAGCGGCGAGCAGGGTCATGCGCGAGATCAAATTGTAGACTGGTTTGTAAGCGACAGTTTTTGGCTGTTCGACCACTGCCACCCAACCAGTCGATTCCACCGGCGTAAACGAGTAGATATTCCCGCTCTGCTCGAAATGACCGGATTTGCTTCGGCTAATTTGCTTCATCAGCACCGCCGCGTCGGCCGAAACCGCCGCTGAGCTTGGCTGCACGCTCTTGGCGAAGATCGCATTGCCCTTTTGATCGAGAATTTCGCACACCGACTGGTCGGCAAATTCAATTGCCGACAAGCGTCGGCCCATACGCTCGATCAGCACCGATACTCCCAGATAGCCGACCAGCTTGTTATCAGGCGTTCTTA
>DASQXY010000116.1:0-4171 GCA_035639455.1 Chthoniobacterales bacterium
TTCCTCGCCGCCAGCCTCGGCCCGCAGGCGAGATTAAATATGCCGCCGCCGATGCAGCAGGAATTGATGGACCGATTACGACAACTCGGCACGCCCGTCGGCCCGGCGAATGTGCAGGGCGACATCACGTTCCAATCGCAGTTCTTCGAACCGCGAGGCATGTTTAACGCGCAACTGAACTATCCTGCCGGCTCCGTGCGTTTGGATGTTGCCATCTCGCACCCGGTCGGGCGCTGGCAGGTCGATAACATCAGCTTAAGTACTGTCGGGGCACGATAGCTGTTATCGAACTCGCAGCCTTCGCTTGTTAGATTCGACTGCCTAGAGCGGTCGAGTTATTAGCCAGCGATGTTGAGTTGCTAAGCCAGTAAACGGTCGAGCGTGTCCACACACAGCTGCGACCAGCTCTCGAGCGAGTCGCGTCGGGTGAGGAGCTCCCGTTTGTCGAGGAACACTGGGTTCGTAATCATCGGTTCGCGCTTCTCCACCTTTGGCTCTGCCAACTTGAACACATGCACAATTCCCAGATGGACGCGCCCAACGTCGGTCGAGTCGTCATTCAGCAGCGCAACGATCCGATCCTGAAATTGTGTCTCGATCTTGATCTCCTCGTTGATCTCGCGCTGAACCCCCGCGCGATACGCCTCTTCATCCAATGCAAACAGCGACTCGTCCGTTTCATTCATGTGGCCGCCGATCCCAATTGAGCCTCTCGCAACGAGCCGCTGTTCCCCGGCTTTCTTGCCGCGAACATAATGGAGCACCTTGCCCTCGAACGCGACGAGGACATACGGAATGAGCTGCTTGTGGGTCGGATCGTGTTCGGCTTGGGCGCGCGGCAGAAAAAAATTGTTTCCGCGCCGGAGCAATTCAACGAAATATTTTTCCGGCTCGAAGTTGAGGCCCTGAAAACTGCCGAGTTGATCAAGCAAACGTCGCCTAACGACCAGCACGTTTTCGTCAGGCTGGCTCATCACGATGAAGGCGAATCAGAACGAGCAGGTAATGCCAACCTGCGGCCCAAATAGATTCAGGCTCGGATTGGGGTTGGTTTGGCCGCCGTTCGAAAGATGCTGGTAAAGAACTCCGGCGTTAACACTCCACCGGTTATCAATCATGTAAGCGATGCCAGCGGCTGACAAAATATTGAACGTAAAATCCTGTCCCTGACCGCCCGGGATGTCCGCATGGCTATCGATCCAACCTAAGCCCAGACCGCCGGAGACATAAGGCACCAAACGGCTTTCAATTGGAACGAAATTGTAGCGCAATCCGAAGTTCAAGCCGAAGTAATGGTTCTCAATGCCTTTGAAAATCGGCTCGGCGATCGCGCTGAAGTAGAATTGGTTGTAACCATGCAGCCAATCAGCGCGATCAAACACACCCCAGCGGATACGCGCAGTCAGAAATTCAGCGCCAACCTGGTAATCCTGCGGCGGGTTGATGGCGCCGAACAAATAGCCGGACTCGAGCGCAATTTGGAACCGCGGCGGATTCAACTCGGCTGGGGGTAAAGTCCGCAGCTCGACCGGTCCTGCAATCATGCGCGGCGAGCCAATTGCCAACGCGAAAAGGGCCACGAGCAGAAAGCGCTTCATCGTGCGCTAGGATAGGAAGCACTGCTTGGATTGCAATTTCGCCACCGGTTTGCAGGCGAGTTGCACCGCCCGCCAAAAGCTCAGACAGCACTGGAGCAATTGCCCTACGATTGCGATGCAATGACGAACTCCGCGAGGTCGATAGGCAAAGGACTGCGCCATTCGTGCTGGCCGGGAATCGCTAGTCGCGCCGCATGCAAAGCGTGCCGGGGCAAGATTAATTGTCGATGTAGCGCCGGTGTCCACCCAGTCTTTATGAACTCCAAGTAAAGCCTCTCGTCCGGTCCGTAGATTTTGTCGCCAACGATCGGATGACCGACTGAGGCAAGATGGACCCGGATCTGATGTGTTCGGCCGGTGCGTGGAACAGCGCGAAGGAGGGTGAATCTGCCAAGTGCGACAGCGCCGTCACAGTTTTCCTCTTCCTCAGGCAGAGCAAGCCGCGCAGCGGCAGGTGGGAATCCTTTCCTGATCGTCGATCGTATAAACCGTCGCTCGACAAAAATTTCCGTCCGCGCTGGCGCCCCGCTCGGGTGAATCATCTGCTTCAACCAAATGCCAGATGACTCATGCTTGCGTTGGCGGTCGATTGGCGCATCCACAATTTTTTGGTCCCACTCCGGCCAGCCCCACGCGATGGCGAGATATTCCTTCTCGATTCGTTGTCGTTGCATGAGCAGTCCGAATCGACGCGCCGCAGTCGCGGTTTTTGCAACGAGCACCAACCCGCTTGTTTCTCGGTCGAGCCGATTCACAATGGAAACCTGGCCGCCGCTCGCGATCTCAAACGCCAGGAGCTCGCGTAATTCTTTCCAAAGTGTGGTCTGCCCGGTAGGCTTAGTCGGATGGGAAAGCAGAAACGGCGGTTTATCGACGACGAGGTAGTCTTCAGTCTCATCTATGACCGCAAATGGCGGAGCAATGCCGCGCCGCACCGATGACGAAGCAGAAATCACTTTCTGTGCTACTGACGTTCTTCGGCTATATGTCAATTAGCTTTTCTGCCGGCGCCGAGCAGCAGCCGTTTTCGGCTGACTTGATGATCATCAATGCCTTGATCCATACGATGGATTCAGCGCACCCGAAGGCCGAGGCGGTCGCGACTTATAGGAATCGCATCATCGCCGTAGGATCGACATCGCAGATCCGGCAGCTGGCGGGCACGGCGACGCGCGTAATCGATGCGCGCGGCCAGCTTGTTCTTCCTGGCTTTAATGACGCTCACGTGCATTTCATGACCGGCGGTTTTCAGCTGTCGAGCGTCGACCTACGTAATGCGAACACGCCAGAGGAATTCGCTCAGCGCATCCGCGATTTCGCTACCAAACTGCCCGACGGCAAATGGATGACAGGCGGCGATTGGGATCACGAGCGCTGGCCCGGTGCCCAACTGCCGACGAAAGATTTGATCGACAAGTTCACGCCCAAAACTCCGGTGTTTGTGAATCGGCTCGATGGCCACATGGCTCTGGCCAACAGTTTGGCCTTGAAACTCGCAGGCGTGACGCGCGCGACAAAAGATCCGCCCGGCGGATTAATCGTGCGTGACCCGAAGACCGGCGAGCCGACGGGGATTTTGAAGGACGCAGCGCAGAATTTTGTCTTCAAGGTGATTCCGCCGCCGAGCTTCGAGGAGAAACTCGCGGCCGCGCGCGCGGCGACGAATCACGCCGCCAGTTTGGGTGTGACCAGCGTCCAAGATATGTCTGCGGCCGCGGATGTCGGCGTTTATCAAACCTTGCTCGATCGCGGCGAACTGAAGACGCGAATCCACGCAGTCTGGCCATTGCCGCGTTGGCAGGAGCTGGCTGCAACCGGTGTGCGCGCGCATTTCGGTAACTCGATGTTGCGCACCGGCGGACTGAAAGGTTTTTCTGATGGAAGCCTCGGTTCAACCACAGCCCTTTTGTTCGAGCCATACCTCGACGCACCAAACACGCATGGCATTCCCGCCGACGAAATGTTTCCCGAAGGCGCGATGCTGGAGCGCGTTCGGGGCGCGGATCGCGCGGGATTACAAGTGATGATTCACGCAATCGGCGACCGCGCCAACGATACCATCTTGTCGATCTACGAACAGGTGGCGAAAGAAAACGGCGAGCGCGATCGGCGTTTTCGGATCGAGCACGCCCAGCACCTGCGGCCGCAGGACATCCCACGTTTCGGGCGCGACAAAGTCATCGCTTCAATGCAGCCGTATCACGCGATTGATGATGGTCGGTGGGCCGAGAAACGCATCGGCCCAGAGCGTGCAAAAACGACCTACGCGTTCAGATCACTATTGGATTCCGGCGCGACGCTTGCATTTGGAACCGACTGAACGGTCGCGCCGCTGAATCCGCTGTTGTCGATCTACGCCGCAGCCACGCGCCGTACGCTCGATGGAAAACATCCCAACGGCTGGATTCCCGAGCAAAAGATTTCCGTCGAGGAAGCAGTCCGTGCCTACACCGTCGGCTCAGCGTTCGCGGAGTTTCAGGAAAACGACAAAGGAACAATCAACGCTGGCAAACTTGCCGATATGGTGGTGGTTTCGCGCAACATTTTCGAAATCGAGCCTAACGAAATCGAGA
>DASQXY010000117.1:0-5508 GCA_035639455.1 Chthoniobacterales bacterium
CCGCCACTACGGCGCTAATCCCGATAACCCGGTCGCGTGGGGCGTCAGCAGTTACGGCAAGCTCTACAATTGGCTCTTTTTCTACAACGGCTACCACGCCGAACATCATTTCCGGCCAAAGGTGCACTGGACGAAAATGGAAGCGTTTCGCCAGCAGATCGATGACTTGCAAAAGCGCGAGGGGACCCGCGTGATCAAGCGCGCGCACATGCTCGGGTTTCTCGACCCCGATCTGCCGGCACGCGGCAAACAAGCCGGCCAAACAAGCGAAGCAATTTCGTAAGCATCGGCTGAGGTCGCAATGCTGATGTCGATCTTGTCCGTTGCCGGACGGATTCGCTCCGACAATCGCGCAGCGCGCCACACGCTTTCGGCAAGGGAAAACAAACCGGAGACAACAGCTCGGTCGAGAACCGTTCACTGTCTCTACGGTTTTGTCCTAGTCGCGGTCACAGCCCTGGGGAGCAGCTTCGCCGGATTGGTGCAAATCCATAGCGACACCGGTTACCCGCGCTATTTCACTGTCTTTCGGCCGCTGTTCTATGTCGAGCACGGTCTGTTTCTCGCCACTGTGCTCGCCTTGATCCTGTATCTAGTCGCGAAATTTCGCGTCGAGCGCGGATTCCAACTCGTCGCCTGCGCCGCGTTCTACACCTGGCTGCTGTGGATCATGGTCTGGGGACTTGTCCATCACGCTTACAAAATCGAACTGACCTTCGCCAGCGTAATCGACCTCGTCAGCCATTGGCAAACGATCGCCGAGGTCGGTTTTACCTCTCGCGAGTTTACGTTCGTGCTGATCATCGCCGCTCTGATCGTATCCTCACTCACGGTGGCAACGCTGCCATTGGTGCGGCGCGCGGGGGCAGAGGCTAGGCGCGTCTGGTTCGTTCGCTGGTTAATCGCCTTTATTACCGTGCACCTACTGGTGCGCGCCTACTTCGTCTACCACGTCAACCACAATCAGCCAGCCGTCATCGCTTATGACGACTGCGTCGCCTTGCCGCTACGGTCGGAATTGCTCCTGCCGCGATTTCGCACGAGCCGCTTCGCCATTCCCGATTTAGCGTCCCACCAGCGCACTGTGCGGTACCTGAAAACGATGAAAGAACTGCGGGTACTGCCAATGCCGTTGCGGCCGAATATTCTTTGGCTCAACATCGAATCCTTTCGCTATGACGCAATCACCCCGGAGGTGATGCCCTCGCTATGGGCGCGCCGCGAAAGCTTTCAGATCCGCCTCGATCAAGATCACTGGAGCGGCGGCAACGCCACGCAGTTCGGTGTGTTTTCGATGCTCACCGGTTTGAGCGGCGGCCAATTCGATACGTTTGAAAGCGCGGGTGTCAAAGTGCCATTTCTGACGCTGCTCGCGCAAAACGGATATCGCCTGCGTGGCGGCAAGTCCTCGTATTTCAGTTATGGCGGACTCTACAAGTTACTGCCCGCGACGATGGAGCTGGCCCGTTTGCCACGTCGCGCTTTGTATAAAGAAGATGTAGCCACGATTGACCAATATCTGCGCGACCGTTCCAGCATGCCCGGCACCCAGCCGCGCTTCGATTTTCTGCCGTTTGACGCCACTCACTTCCCCTACGGCTTCACAACCGGCCACGACGTTTTCCGCCCGTCGATGCTGGTGCGCAGCGCTCAGCACGCCTTTCATTCGGCCGAAGGCCTGGAGCCGGTCCGCAACCGTTATCGCAACGCCTGTCACTTCATCGATTCACAAATCAATCGTCTCCTCGATGACCTCGAGAGCCGCGGCGGTTTTGCTGACACAATCGTGATCATCGTCGGCGATCACGGCGAAGAATTCCAGGAGCGCGGGCAATTGACCCACGCTGGCGTGTTGAATGATTTCCAGGGGCGCACCGTCTTGTGGATGCATTTTCCAGATCTCGCCGCACATCAGATTCAAGTACAAGGTCCCACCATGCACTTGGACATCATCCCGACAATTTTGTCCGCGGTCGGCTTCAAGGCCGACGTGCTCTACACGCAGGGAGTGTCGCTTCTCGAGAACCGCGGGAAGCGTGGCGTGCTGTCGCTCTGCGAGCAAGGCTTCCGTATCCCGCTGTATCGGGATCTTGTCACCCACACGTTCATTTCGCGGTGGTCACATCGTGGCCAACGATGGCTCTTTTCCGGCGTGCAACGCCGCGACGGCCGACCGGTTGCCGATCAAACCTGGCTCGCGGAAGCACGCGCACATCTGGAGCAATCGGCGCGCATGTACGAACTTCTCCCGGACACCTCACAGCCGCCACGGCGGTTCAACTTGCCTTGAAACTCGCGCGTAATTTTTCTTTCTGCGCTTCGCAATCATCGCGCAGCCGCTTAATCTCGCCCGCAAGCTGTTGCTCGACCTTCTCCGCTTCTTCGAAATTGCCAGCCGCTCGCGCCTTACGGATCTCGTCTCCGAGCAACAGCTCCTTCTCAGCGATGCTGGCTTTATAGCTGGAGTCGATCTCCGCGATCTGCTGCTTTTGCTCAGCCGTCAATGCAACGCTCGGCTGATTTTTCTCCAGCCGTTCCATCGCCAGCTCGTAGGCCGATTTCATGGTCGATCTTACGTTGCGCTCGTGTTCACCACCGTCAATCGATCATCTCCTCGATTGTCGTTATTGGCGGCGATTCGCGCGCACAACGCTTTCCTGACCCGCGTAATGACAGACTGCCAGTCACCGGCACGCGCTTGTCGAAACAATCGCATGGTCGCATACGAAGGCGACTCGCTGCGACCGAGCATCCATCGCCAATCAGGGTCGCTATGCAACAATGTCCAAGTCGGCACCCCGAGCGCGCCGTCCAAATGCGCCGGCATACTGTCAACAGAGATCAACAGATCCAGTCCGGCGATTACACGAGCTGCTTCGAGAACATCGTCGCTTCCGGAATTAACACCAAAGCCACCGTCCCATTCCCCGAGAGCGTCACCGCGCTGGAGAATGTACCAGTTGACGCCGCGGATCGCGCCGAGCCGCCGCACGAGCTCGAACGGAACCGAGCGCCGCTTGTCCCAAACGCCCGATTTCCAAACGAGGCCCACATTGAGGAGCGCATTTTGTGCAAACTGCTTCGGATTGACGTGGAAATAGGGGATCTCGCAGGGAATTGTCGCGAACGTTGTCCGAAAGACGTGTGGCAGCTCCACTAACTTCACTTCAACGTCACCGACGGCGGCAACTCCCCGACACCGGAATAGCGGATTGAATCCGCTATTCATGGTGCGCACCAGCGGAACCAACTCCGGTTGGGCAACTAGCGTAACCGCGCGCGCGAGTACGGCGAGCAATTTCGCGTATCGGATGAACTGAATCGTGTCACCAAGCCCGTGAAAGCAGCGAAGCATAACGCGTTTGCCTTCCAGCGGCCTGCCGTCCCAAAGCCACTGCTCGTCTTGCGGCAGGTGATCGCACCTGTAGCCCGCGCGCGGCGCCAGGACAGAATCACTGATTCGCCATGCTGACTCGAAGTCTCCACGACGCATGTGCGCCATCCAGGCACTTCGCAGCCCCTCGCCCACACTGACGAACGCGCACACGCGCCACCATGGATTTGTTCGGCCCGCCCTTGCTCGGGCGCTTCATCAGATGCAATTGGTAAAGCAACGATGAACATGCGGCTCCTCAGCATCGATTTTGACGGCACGCTCGTTTCTCGCGTCAGCGAGCCAATGCTCGATCCGGCCTGCATCGATTTGATTCGGCAGTTGCAAACCTCTGGTGCCCAGTTCGCCATTAACACCGGCCGTTCTGTCGACCTGCTCGAGTCGGGTCTCACTGATTTCTCTATCCCTGTGCGGCCCGATTTCATCCTCACGAGCGAGCGTCACGTCTTCCGCCCCGGCCAAAACGGCACGAAATGGGAGGCGTTCGGCGATTGGAATGAACGCTGTGCCCGGGCTCACGGCGAGCTCTTCGGTTCCGCTGACTCGGTGCTGGCCCAGATTGGCGATTTTGTGAACCACAAGACCAAGGCTCGCCTGGTTTATCAGAACGATGGCTTGGAAGGACTGGTCGCCTCGAGCGACGAGGAGATGAATCGCATTGTAGAGTTCATCGAGATCGCACGCGAACAGCAGCCAAAGTTCCACTATCAACGCAACACGCTCTGGCTCCGCTTTTGCCACGCCGATTACCACAAAGGTGCGGCGCTGCGTGAGCTCGCGCGTTTAATCGATGTGCCGCGCGAGAACATTTTCGCCGCCGGCGACCATCATAACGACATCTCGATGCTCGACGGGAAAATTGCTGGCATGCCGGCCTGTCCGGCAAACGCAATTGAACAAGTAAAGCACGCCGTCGAATCCGCGGGTGGTTACGTCGCAAGGAACGAGCACGGCGCCGGCGTGCACGAGGCGCTCGAGTTTTTTCTCAATGCGCCCCGGGACTAAGTTCAGCGCGCTCCGTCGCCTCCGTTACGGCTAAGCCGAAGGGCGCATCGGCTTGGATTTTGGCAGCGAATCGGTTTGTCATGTAGGTGAGTAGCAATACCCAGAATGACAACCCCAGTGCGAAGAGCGGGAACTGCAGAGCAACCGGAAGCGAATAGATGATGGCCATGAGTGGAATCCACATCGACCAAGTCGCGAATAATGTCGGCAGAATTTTGTCGCGGTAATGCGACCAGGTAAAAAGGTCGCGCACTGGTCGCCAGAAGATTCCGCTGTTTTTCCACTCATACGTCAGCACGCCAAAGGGCGCGGCGAAGAACGGATTGTAGCCGAACTGATCGACGCAAATCTTTGCGCACACCACCGGGAGCGTGGCCGTGTCGCCGAACCACTCGGCTTCGCTCCGATACAAAATATCGACCAGTGACCCGTCTAGCCCCCACACCGGCACGGTGAACATTAAATTGCGCAGGTTGCGCCAACTCGGCCGACCACGCTGAAAAAACAGAACGACGAAAATTTCCGGAATGAGCGCGCCGGCGGTTATCGAAGCAGAAAGCACGAATGCAACACCATGGGCGTGCTTAAATTCAGCCAGGCGCGACAACATGAATGCTGCCGCTGGGCTGGTGTAATACGCGACCAGTAATGCCAGCACCATCAGCTGGATGATCAGCGCGGGGGCAGCATTCGCCCGTGCGGCTTCCCATCCGAGGGCGAGCGGATTGCGCGGCTTCTGCACGATGGCCTAACGAAACTACCACCGCACGCTCGCGTTTGGGTTCGCCCCAGTTCCGGGGACTAGCTCGCTTTCGTCAGAGGCAGTTTCTCCAGGCACAGTGCCTTCCGGTGCCGAATGGCGCGTCGTGCTGCTCAGGTCACCCTGAGACGCACAAGCGCTAACGAAACAAGCGAGTGCAAGCAGAAGCAGACGCGCAATGATCACTTTCACGGGTCGGACGTTAACTGCAGCACAGCCGTGCACAACCTGTCGCCTTCAATCGCAATCTACCCTTAACGCGGACCAGCGTGACACTGCATCGTGAGGAAGGTCACGATATCGAAGCGGCACGCGGCGAACTGGATGCAGAAAACAAAGGTAGAGCAAC
>DASQXY010000118.1:0-8690 GCA_035639455.1 Chthoniobacterales bacterium
GCCACCGAGCGGGCCTCCCGGACTAACAAAGCTACCCGGCTGACCATTTAGCATCTTGCCGCGATCGAAAGCAAAAGCCTGCGGGCCGAGGTAGAGCGTGCCGGTGGAGTTAAACACGTTCATGCTCATGTAGTAGCCGTCCGGCCAAACACTCACGTGCGGGTAATCGTAGAAGTTCGAGCCGAGATGAAACCCGTAGCGATAATAGCTGCCCGTCGCGTCACCGGTGGTTGAAACCGCGACACATTCATCCGTGATCGGCCCGTTCGAAGTCGACTTCGCAAACTGCGTGATCAGCCAGCGATCAGCCAATTGATCATAAAGCACAACCGGGTCGCCGTTGCCGTAGAATTCGCATGCGCCGCCGAAACCGGTCCAGATTGACGAGATGCTATTCGGGCCGAGCAGCGACGCGCTGTTGGACTTGTCAAAGACCTGGTAGCCTTCGTTAACAATTTGCACGTACTGCGTTTTTCCGATCGCGCCGTTCGTGTCCGGCGGAGCGCAATTGCAGCCGACGCCAGGGAAAGGAATCCCATCGAAGTTACTTAGCGTAGCAGCGATGGAAGGTGAAACGCCCGCAAGCGCGGTGGAGGCGTGCATGCTCTGGATCACCGGATCGAAACTATCGCGGTGCCGGTGCGGTACTTTTGGGTTTTCGTTCGCTTCGTGCTCGGTCTTGACGTCACTCGGCCGCCACGGCGGAAGTGAGCGGAGCGGCGGCGACATGTCATTATGATAGGACGGGCCATATGCGACACTGTTCTGTTGGGCACTCGGCGCTTGCGCTGAAACGGAGCTGCCGGAAAACGCGCCGAGCAGGCCGAGGAGCATTCCGGTTGAGCCTAGCAGCAAGCTCAACGAAAAACGGGTAAATGCGAGAGAGCGTACGGGGGATTTCATGGTTCGGTGTTGTTTGCGCGCAGCGACTTGCTGCTGGGTTGGCCGGCGATTGTAGGTGGTTACACGCTCATGTCGAGCTTTTTTTGTTCGGCGCGGGTTAACGTTTGCCTTGGCAGCTAATGTGGCGCCCCTCGCTTTTGGCGGCGTGCTCGTTAAATAGCTAATGCAAGGCCAAGGCAAGCAGTGGATCCATTAGTCACTACATACCTCGAAATGCGATCGCCCGAGCAGCTGCGGCCGAAGCTCTGCGATGATCGTCGGTTCCAAATTCGTGAACTGACCGAACGCGATTGGCGCTTTAGTCGCGAGATGTACTTTCGTGTGGGTGAACCGTGGAATTGGGTCGACAAGCGTGGCTGGACGGATGAGCAATGGCAGGAATACGCGGCCACGCCCGGGCTGCGGACGTTTGCAGCATACGACGGCGACGCGCTTGCTGGCTATTACGAATTGCGCCGCGAGTCCGAGCCGGACGGGCGCAAGAGCGGCATCGAGATCGCGTACTTCGGCCTGCTACCGGGATTCATCGGCCGGGGCTTCGGCGGCGCGTTATTGACCAGTGCAATTGAGCAGGCGTGGCAAATGGTGCCAACGCCTTCACGCGTGTGGGTGCACACCTGCAACCGCGATCATCCGCAAGCGCTCGCGAATTACCAAGCGCGCGGCTTCGTGATCTATAAGATCGAGAACTGATTTCAGCGTTTGCTCGGCGCGCCGTAGCCTTGCGCGAAGGCGGCAGCTTTCCGGATCCTCAAAGCGTCGCCGTGTCGATGACGAACCGGAATTTCACATCGCTCCGGAGCATCCGTTCGTAAGCTTCGTTGATCTTGTCGATGGGGATCATCTCGATGTCGCACGCGATGCCGCGCTCGGCGCAGAAATCGAGCATCTCCTGCGTCTCCGGAATTCCGCCGATCAACGAACCGGTGAACTGACGGCGCGGATTGATCAAGTTAAACGCGTTGACCGGTACATCGTCCGGAGGAGCGCCGACCAGCGTGAGCACGCCATCGCGTTTCAGCAACTGAAGGTAAGCGTTGAGATCGTGCCGTCCTGAAACGGTATCGATGATGAAATCAAAGCGCTTCTGCTGGGCCTTCATCGCGTTCTCATCGTTCGAGATTACCACCTCATGCGCACCCAGTCGTTTCGCGTCCGCAGTTTTCCCCGGCGATGTGGTGAACAGCGTGACCTCAGCGCCAAAGGCATTCGCGAATTTCAGCGCCATGTGGCCGAGTCCGCCGAGTCCAACCACGCCCACGTTCTGGCCGCGGCCGACCTTCCATTTGCGTAATGGCGAATAGGTCGTGATCCCGGCGCACAACAGCGGTGCCGACGCCGGAAGATCGACATTATTTGAAAGGCGAAGCACAAAATCCTGGTCGACCACGATCGTGTTGGAATAGCCGCCGTACGTCATCCCACCGGTGTGCGGGTCTGGGCTGTTGTAGGTGAACGTCGCCGGGCCCTCGCAAAACTGTTCGAGGCCGGCACGGCAATTTTCGCACACTCGATCCGAATCGACGAGGCAGCCCACCGCGGCGCGATCGCCTTCCTTGAACTTGTTCACGTCACGCCCGACGGCCACGACGCGTCCGACGATTTCATGGCCGGGCACGCACGGGTAAGTCGTGCCGCCCCATTCATTGCGCGCGATGTGAATGTCAGAGTGACAAACGCCGCAGTAAAGAATCTCGATTTGCACATCATTCGGCGTAGGGTTGCGGCGCTCGAATGAGAACGGTTTCAACGACTCCTTCGGGCCGTGCGTCGCGTAGCCTTTGCTTAGTAGCATCATAGTTTTGTCAAGAATTGAAGGTTGAGAGCTGTGAAGAGAACGGGCGAATCTAGCCCCACAGTTTGACCGAAGGAAGACCGATTCTGCCGTTTCCGTACGGCAGTGGGTGCTCGCGATCGCGCGCGAGGAGCAGCGGACCGTCGAGATCGACATAATCCGCGGCGCGCGCGAGCAGGCGCGCCGGAGCCATGCTTAACGAAGTCCCGACCATGCAGCCGATCAGCAAGCTGAAGCCGCTTTCGCGGGCGCGCTCGCATAAACACAGCGCCTCTGTCAGGCCGCCGGTTTTATCCAGCTTTACGTTGATCACTTCATAGCGATTCGTTAGGCGCCGAAGATCAGCACTGGTGTGGCAACTTTCATCCGCGCACACCGGCACCGGGTGATCGAGCATTTCTAAAACTTCATCAGCATCAGCCGGGAACGGTTGCTCGATGAGTTTGACGCCGAGCTGCTTCAGTCGCGGAACAATCTTGCGGTAATGCTCAGGCGACCACGATTCGTTCGCATCGATGAGTAGACGCGCCGCCGGGGTGGCGTGGTGCACAGCTTCAGCGCGCGCAAGATCGACATCATCGCCACCGAGTTTCAGTTTGAGAATCGGAGCGCTCGCATGCGCTTTCGCCGCTATCGCCATTCTCTCTGGCGCATCGAGACTGAGCGTGAACGCCGTGTCCACGCCATCAACGATGCGAATGTTCGCAAGTTCCCAAACGCGTTTGCCGGAACGTTTTGCTTCCAGATCCCACAGGGCGCAGTCCAGCGCGTTGCGGGCCGCGCCTGCGGGCAGAAGCTCCTGGAGTCGATCTCGATCCAAGTTGAGCGTGGCCTTGGTCGAGTCGATCTGCGTGATGACGGACGCGCACGTTTGCTTGTAGCGGGCGATCGGCACGCCCTCACCCCGCCCAACGTGATCGTCGTGCCTGACCGTCACCACTACCACGCCAGCTTCACTGCGGCTCCCGCGCGAAATTCGAAACAGTTCCTTCAGCGGCCATGCTTCTTCGCGCGCTTCGATCTGCATGCATTCTAAGGAACGCAGCAGAGCGAGAATGCAATTCAGAGTTTCACATCAGCGATTGACGCGTAGGCATCGTGCGCAGTAAACGTGACTGATGACTCCATCCAATCCAAACACGGTAGTTCAACCGTATCTATTCTTCGGCGGGCACTGCGAAGAAGCACTTGAGTTTTATCGCGAAACGCTCGGGGCCGAAGTGCAGGCGCTGATGCGTTTCAAAGATAGCCCGGAGCCGAGTGGCCTGCCGGATTGTTTCAACGATAAAATCATGCACTCCTCAGTGCGCATCGGCGCTACCACATTCATGGCTTCCGACGGTAGATGCGAGGGGCCGCCATCCTTCGAGGGGTTCAGCCTCTCTTTGACGGTGCCAAACGACGATGAAGCTGAGCGTGCTTTCAGCGCTCTCGCCGAAAAGGGCACAGTAGTGATGCCGCTCGAGAAGACGTTCTGGACGTCAAAATTCGGAATGCTCGAGGACCGTTTCGGCGTCGGCTGGATGGTCTCGGTCGCGCAGCAAGCCTAGGACGCCAATTTTCATTGTACCGGTCACAGAATAGTCGCATCGGCGAACTCCGTCGATGCCAATCCTCTGCCGTGCCCGGTGACCGACGCCACGCAGGCGCGCCGGTCCAGTAGCCAATCGAGACGGCCTGCCTCAGACCGGAGTCGCGCTGATGTTCTTCAGAAAGAGGACTGATATATCTCGCCCCGCGCGGTGCTGAGTGTGATTGGCGGTAAATACGTTCCGACGTAAGTGCGGTTCCACCAGCCGCGGTCGCCGGCTTTGGTGAAATGGTAACGGTACCAATCGGCCCGGATGTACTTGGGCGGGGAATTCAGGAATGGGTTGCGGGCGAGGAGGCGGAGGAATCTTCGGTCGCCTTCGAGGAGTTTTTCGACGACACCAAAAATCCAGGGATGCAGCTCGGGCGGGGACATGGCGGCGAACCACATTTGCCAGTCGAGCTTCCAGTGGTAGGGGGAAACGATGCACGGGGGCCGGTCCACAGCGCCCGGTTTGCCCTTGAACTCGTACTCGCGCCATTCAGCGGACTCGTTAGGCAGGTCCGTGTCCGTCCCTTTGATGACGATCTCGAGGCGTTCGCGGGTGACGGCGCCGAACGCGCCATAGGTGTTGACGAGATGGAGCGGATCGAAGCTGGCGTTCATGAGCTGCCGGCGCGAGAACATGTTGCGCGCTGGCCACCAGCTCAGGGCAACCACGATTACGGTGAGCCCGGCGACGAGGATCGCGTGTGGCCAGCTCATGTGCGCGGGGACGCTATGCGGAATGTGGATGAAATACGCAAGGAGGCGATCGTCGAAGCATGGGATGGCGAGCACGATCGTGATGTAGTTGAGCCAAGAGAGGTTGCCGCTCAGGATCAGTGTGATCTGGAAGAGAATGGTGAGCGCGCCAGCCCACCAGCAGAACGGCGCCGGCGCGAAATAGAACCACGGTACCGGAACCTCCGCGACGTGGTTGAAGAATACGCCGAGCTTGTGCATCCAGCGCGGCGAATGATGGAAATACCAGCTGAGTGGGTTCGGCAACGGCTGGGTCTCGTAATGGTAATAGAGACAGGTGAGATCGCGCCAGCAGGGGTCAGCGCGGAGCTTGATCATGCCGGCGCCAAACATATTTCGGAACAGCAGCCACACGATCAGCCACATCACGACGATTGGCGCGCGGGTGTCGGCTGAGCCGAGAAAAATCGCAAGGAAGCCGGTCTCGCAAAGCATTGTTTCCCAGCCAAAGCCGTAGAAGGTCTGGCCGACGTTGACCAGCGACAGGTAAATCATCCAAAGTAACGCCCAACTGATCATCGAGATGGCGAGCCCGAAGGATTCGGAGAAACCGCTGATCGCAAAGATCGATAAGGCAACGCCGCACCAGATCACGACAGTGACGAAACGGTCGGAACAGTTGAGGTAAAACAAACTGGGCGACCGGCGAAACGGCACGTAACGGACGAAATGCCGGACTGGTTGTAAGCCACGTTCGCCGAGCAGCGGTATGAACTGGTTCGCCGCGATGAGGAACGCGATCAGGTAAATGAACGCGAGCGATCGCTGGAAACAGAGCCGGGTCAGCCAATACTCGGTCGCAACATGCATTCCCGAATCGAAAATATCCAATCAGGAAAGCAGGAAAACAATTCAGCCTTTCAGCATTTCGGTTTCAGCGGCAGCGGGTCCCTTCGATCGTCGGCTGGTATTGAAGTTCACCGCGTGTTCGCCTTAACTTGTGATATGTCGCTCGTATTCAAAACGATTCACACCGAAGGCATCGCGGAATTATCTTATCTCTTGGGTGACGACGATGAGGGCGTCGCCGCGGTTTTCGATCCGCGGCCCGACTGCGACATATACGTGGAGATGGCGCGCGAGATCGGCGTCGCGATCACGCACATTTTCGAGACGCATATTCACGCGGATCTGGTGAGCGGCTCGCGCGAACTATGCGCGCGCGTTGAGTCGGCGCAGATTTATTCCAGCCATGAAGGCGG
Organism: Chthoniobacterales bacterium; assembly: GCA_035639455.1. Lineage (GTDB taxonomy): Bacteria > Verrucomicrobiota > Verrucomicrobiia > Chthoniobacterales > UBA10450 > AV17. The sequence goes on from DASQXY010000118.1 coordinate 6,236, forward strand.
TGCCGAATATGGCTTTGAACACGAACCGGTGAAGGATGGCGACCGGTTCACATTTGGCGAAACGCTCGTGACCGCGCGGCACACACCCGGACACACGCCCGAGCACATTTCGTATTTGCTGAGCGATGTTGATCTCGCCGACGAGCCGTGGGGAATATTAACGGGGGACTCGCTCTTCGTTTCCTCCGCCGGCCGGCCGGATTTGTTAGGCGAGAAACACACGAAGCAACTTGCCGAGCAGCAATTCCGGACGTTGCGCAATTTCTACCTCAAGTTGCCGGATCACGTGATGATTTTCCCAAATCATGGCGCGGGTTCGCCTTGCGGCGCGGATATTGGCGCGCGGTTGAGTAGCACGATCGGTTACGAGCGAAAATTCAACAAGTTCCTGCAATTCGACGACGTGACGAGCTTCACCGATTACGCGCTGAAAACGGCGCCGCCGGTCCCGCACTACTACCCGCTGATGAAGAAGGTGAACGCGAAGGGGCCAGAGATCCTCGGCGGTCTGCCGCCCGTCGCCGCTCTTCCGCTGCGTGCATTCAAGGGAGAAATCGAGAACAAGCAGGCCGTGCTGGTCGATGTCCGAAGTGTTCTCGCGTTCGGCGGCGGCCACATCGGCGGCGCCCTCAATATTGCCGGTTCTCCAATCCTATCGATCTGGGCTGGCTGGATGCTCGACCCAAATGAGCCGATCTTGCTTGTGCTCGAGCACGACGATGATCTGGAAAAAATTCTGCGTCTGTTCATGCGCACCGGCTATACCAAATTTGCCGGTTACCTCGTCGGTGGAATGAAGGCGTGGGACGCCGCCGGATTTGCGCACGAGAAGATCGGGCAAATGACCGTGCACGAGCTGAATGAGCGCAACGGAGAATTGCAGATTGTCGACGTCCGCTCTCCTAACGAATGGCACAAGGGCCATGTGCCACGTGCGCGGCACATCTTTTTGCCGGAATTGGCGGAACGAACGGGCGAGCTGGATTCGCGCAAGCCGACGGCGGTCTATTGCGGCAGCGGCTACCGGGCGAGCATCGCCACCAGTATCCTGAAGCCGCGTGGCTTCGAACAGCTGTGGAATGTGCCGGGCAGCTGGGAAGCGTGGAAAGCAGCGAAACTGCCGGTCGAAGGCGCCGACGGCCAATGAACGGCTCGACCGACACGGCGATCTGGCCGCGCCGATCGTTCGGCCAAACCATGCGCGCCGATCTCTGGTGGGTGCAGCCACTGCTTGTGTTCGTTGGGCTGTCGATCTTCATTGTCTATTCCACGTGGGCCGCATTTCAGGGCCGCGATTATTTTTTCGGTAATTACATTTCGCCGTTTTATTCGCCCGAATTGTTTGGCGATTCGCCACACCGGTGGTTTGGGCCGAAACCAACTTGGTGGCCTAGTTGGCTGCTGTTCTCGCCCGCGCTGCTGATTCTCTGGGCACCGGGCGGATTCCGGCTGACCTGTTACTACTACCGCGGCGCATACTACAAGGCGTTCTGGGCAGATCCGCCGGCGTGTACCGTTGGCGAGCCGCGCAAAAGTTATTGGGGCGAGCGATCCTTCCCACTCATCATCCAGAACGTGCACCGCTATTTTCTTTATCTCGCGATTGTGTTCATCGGGATCCTCAGCTACGACGTTTGGAAAGCGCTGTGGTTTCCAAAACCGGGGACCGGCGGCAATTCTTTCGGTATCGGCGTCGGCACGCTCGTGCTCGCCGTCAACGTCATCTTGCTGGGCGGCTACACGTTTGGCTGCCACTCATTGCGCCACGTCGCCGGTGGGTTTCGCGATCAACTCGCGACATCGACATCGTCGTTTGCTTGTTATCGCTGCGTCAGCTGTTTGAACCGCCGCCACATGCTCTGGGCGTGGCTGAGTCTTTTCTGGGTCGGCTTCACCGATCTGTACGTGCGGCTCTGCTCGTTAGGCGTCTGGCATGATTGGCGGCTATTCTAGCCGTCGTTAAAGGCGTGATTCGTTGAACCGTGACTCGGATGGGCCGTTTTAACGATTTAACGATTTAACTTTTCAACGAACCGACATGGCCGACTTCGAGACGCACGAGCACGATGTGTTGGTAATCGGAGCGGGCGGCGCTGGGTTGCGCGCAGCCATTGAAGCCTCGGCTGGGGGCGTTCGCGTCGGTCTCATTTGCAAATCGCTGCTTGGCAAAGCGCACACTGTGATGGCGGAAGGCGGCATTGCAGCGGCGCTGGCCAATGTTGATGAGCGCGACAACTGGAAAGTGCATTTCGCCGATACGATGCGCGGCGGGCAGTACGTGAATCAATGGCGCATGGCCGAATTGCACGCCAAGGAAGCGCCGGATCGTGTCCGTGAACTGGAAGCGTGGGGCGCAGTTTTCGATCGCACGAAGGACGGATGCATTCTGCAGCGACACTTTGGCGGTCACAAATATCCACGGCTTGCCCACGTGGGCGATCGCACCGGTCTTGAG
>DASQXY010000119.1:0-8957 GCA_035639455.1 Chthoniobacterales bacterium
GGAGTTCTTGCAGAAGCGGTTCCCGCATATTTACGAGACCTGCCTTCGATTCGGGATCGACATGTCAAAGCAGCCAATCCCAGTTGTTCCGGCGGCGCATTATCAGTGCGGCGGAATTAAAACCGACGTCAACGGCGCGACGAGCTTGCCCGGGTTGTACGCGATTGGTGAACTCGCGTGCACTGGGCTGCACGGTGCAAATCGCTTGGCGAGCAATTCGCTCCTCGAGGGCCTGGTCGTGGCGCATCGGGCGGCGCAAGCTTGTGTTTGCTCGCGGTCATCATCGCTCGTTAGGCGCAACATTTCGCTGCCGACATGGGAATCAGGCGATGCCCAGGACGTGGATGAGTTGGTTGTGATCTACCACAACTGGGACGAGATCCGGCGATTGATGTGGGACTACGTGGGCATCGTTCGTACCGATAAACGCTTGCAGCGCGCGAGTGCGCGTCTCCGCAATCTGCAGCGTGAGATCCGCGAGTTTTATTGGAACTTCAAGGTATCAGTTGACCTGCTCGAGCTGCGAAACCTCGCGACCGTGGCGGCGTTAATTGTCGACTCAGCATTGAGCCGAAAAGAAAGCCGCGGCTTGCATTACACGCTTGATTATCCGCATAGCGAAGATCAACAATTCAAGGCCGAAACGTTGCTGAGCCGGAGCTAGCACTGGAATGCTTAGTGCTGCGCTATTCGTTAGCCGCCTCAGGGCGAAGATTTTGTAACGTGGAAAATGGTTGCTCGGGCTTTATAAATCTGATAAAAGGTCAGGCGTTTCCCTAATGAAGAGCCTTGCCCTGCTTTGCTTGCTGCTTGTCCTGGCAACTGCAGTAAAAGCCGACGACTACTCGATTTCGCCCTACGCTAGCGCGGCCGATTTCGCCAAATACGCGATGAAACTGCGCGAGCGGGCATTACTCAACGTCGAGCCGCAAGTGTTCGTGCCGACCGCCTCTCGGCCGACCACGACGCGTTTCCCCTGGAAGACAAACATTGTCACAACCGTGTTTTGGGTCGGCGAACAGGCTGGCGGCAATAACCCGGTTCCGAATTTCAAAAGCTCGTGGGACGCAAACTGGACGAGCACCTACGGCGGATTCGACAATCCTGATCCGACTGCGCGCCACAATTATCTCCCGATTGCGTTCGTCCCTCGGCAAAATCCGTTCTATTGCGCACTGCCTTACAACGACGTGACGCACGGGCAATTCAAACCGGAGGCGCCACTGGTCATTCCGTGGTTCAAACAGGCGTACACAGGGCCGGGTCAGTCGGTTTGCCAACATCGTTGGGTGGCAATTCGCAAAGGCAACCGGACGTGCTACGCGCAGTGGGAAGACTGTGGGCCATTTCGCACCGACCATTTCCAGTACGTTTTCCAAAACGAGCGGCCGAAGTCGAACCTGAACCACGGGGCCGGGTTGGACGTTTCGCCAGCTGTGCGCGATTATCTCGGCCTCGCGCCCACCGATGTTACCGATTGGCAGTTTGTCGATGTTCGCGATGTACCACCGGGGCCGTGGCGCAGTTACGGCGAGAATAACAATTTCGTCATCGCTCGGCGTCAGCTCGAACAGCAACTCGCTAAGAGCGGTTTGGGATCAGCTAAAAAATAGGGATTGCGAGTTAACGCAGGCGCGAGGATAGGCCGCCCAGAGTGCGTTGCAATTCCTCGGCGCGACGCAGTACAGGTTCCGACCTGCTTCGCTCTGCCGCGCAGTCCTGGATGAGGGGCTGCAACTTCTCAAAAACAGCGTTCTGAAACCTGTCAATCGTTCGTTCGAACTGTCCGCTCACCGCGTCCCGCAGCTCGCGCAGCTGCACATCTTTTGCTTGCGCGTACGCTCGCAAAATGAGTTTGCGGCCCCGCCACGCAACCAAGCACGCGACAGATGCAGCACAGATCGCAAGTAAGATGACGATCGGAACCCGGCTGTTGACCTTCAGTGTAACGGCCACCGCCGCAATGCTGAGCCCTGCAATGATCAGCACTGCCGCGAGCGCTGCGGAAACTTTCCTCATTAGTGCAACGGGCGCCGCGGCATTGGCCACCAGATGTTGTGATAACACGCGTGACATCGCATCGAGCAACTCTCTTTTCTGTTCTGCAACGTCGGGACCTAGTTCTGGCACCTTCTCTTTTGCGCCGGTGACCAGTTGCTGGTCGATGCTGTCGTGCACTCGCGGCCAAATGCCACGCAGCTCGGTTTCGAGGACCTCGGCAGCTTTATTGACTTGTTGTTCCACACACGCGCGCAGCTTCCTTGCGCAATCTGCTTCCCAATCCTGCAGCGACACCCCAGAACGGCCAAGCAGGGTCGCAATGTTCGCCGGCCACAGTTTCCGTTTAATTGCTTCGACTGTTCCCCGGGCTCGTTCCCGACAAGTTCGTTCGAGTTGATCAAGTGCGTCATTTATCTGATGCAGCGTTTGTTGCTGCAGGGTCTGGCGCAATGCCTCTGCGCGGGCGAGCCGCCGCTCGTCATGCTCCACCGCGTCCACGCGTACGCGGAGCTCGCTCGCGATATCATGCAACATCAACTGCGCAAGCTGGCACGCCGACAAGAGCTGTTGCACGCGTCCGCCCGATTCCGTGACCACAAGATTTATCTGCTCTTTTAATGCCTCGAATTCGGTTTGTTGCTCCCGGCTGCGGTTTGAACGCGCGGCAAGCGCATCGGGTGCGGAGATGGCGAAGATTGGCGGCGCGAATCCAAGCTTCTGCTTCGCACCATCTTCCAAATTGCGACGAATGATCGCGATCTCCTTCGGCTCGCGGGCGTCTGGCTGTAAAACGAACACGAACTTGGTCAATGGTACTTGGTTCGCCGCGAGAAATTCCCAGTTCGCCGGCAACCACGCTTTGCGAACCGAGAATACAAGGAGCACGAGGTCAGCACGGGAGAGGAATTCAAGCACTGTTTGTCGAGTTTGCGGCGTAAGTTTCTCAAGGCCCGGCGCAGCGACAATCTTAAGGTCGCGGAGGAATGTGGCTGGCAGATAGATCTCGCGCAGCATCGGTGTCGGTTCGGCAGAGTTCGACTCACGACCGTACTGAAAGACGCAAATGTGGCGCGAGTCCGGGTTTGCGAGGAAGTCGGTACCGAACAGTGCATTGAGCAAGGATGACTCTCCTGACTTCGATTCGCCGATGAAAACGAGCAGCAGCGGTTGGCGAATCTCAGTGACAAAGCTCTGCAGCATGTCGAGCCACGGAGCTGTGCGTTGCATTTCGCCGGCCAACTTCAGCAAACCGGTGACCGCCGCTTCCAACTCGTTTCGCAGCTGTAAATAGGAATCGGCGATCATGGTCAACTGCTCGGCGGCAGGAAAGCAATTGTCGGCGCCCGCGAATCGCTCGCGTGACCGATTCTCACGTCCTGCGCTCGAGGTTCAGGGCCGGCAGCTTGTTTGGTCGGCTGCGGGCTCTCCGGAATCGCCAGCCGAATCAGTTCCGACACGGTTACGAACTGAAAGCCTTTGGCCTGCAGTTGATCCAGAACGGCAGGCATCGCGGCAATTGTCCCCGGGTGAATATCGTGCGCCAAAACGATCGAGCCACCGTGTGTCCCTTTCACAATCCGGTTGCAAACGACGGTCGGGCCTGGCCGCTTCCAATCCAACGGGTCAACATCCCAGAGAATGATTTCGTAGCCGAATTGGTCGCGAATCCAGCGCTTTTGCCGCGCGGTTAGCGAACCATAAGGCGGGCGTAGCAACGTCGGTCTTTGTCCAGTGGCCCTAACAATGGCATCTTCCGTTTGGCGCAATTGCCGACGCACGGCATCATCGGACATTTTCGACAAATTCGGATGTGACCAACTGTGGCTGCCGATCTCGTGACCTTCGCGTGCCGCACGCGCCACGATTTCCGGATGCTCGCTCACATTTTCGCCGATAACGAAGAATGTCACCCTGACATGCCGCGCGGCGAGAAGATCGAGCAGCTTAGGCGTGAGGGTCGCATGCGGACCATCATCAAACGTGAGTGCAATGTAGGGACCGGCGACATGGACGGAGCTGAACGTGATGCGCGGCTCAGCCAGCAGTGCAGATGTCTCGCCCGCCGCGTTCTGCGCTTCTAATTGGCACAGTCCGAATGAAGTAATTGAACCGAGCAGTAACCAACGGGCCGAACGCATGCAATAGAAAGCGGAGCGGATGCGTGTATCTAGCAGAGTGTTTGTCTGGTGCAACGTCGGCGCCTGGCTATTGCAGCATCGACAAATCACGAAAGCTGGCAGTCATCCTGCTTGTATCGTCAATGAACAGCCGGGCTTCCGCTCAGCTTTGCACAGGCTGAGTTGAGCGGCAGGTGGAAGGAAATGCTCCCCACATGAAGATTTTAGTTGTCGAAGATCATCTGGACAGTCGGAGGAGCCTGGAACGCCTGTTGCGTCGGCGTGGCCACGAAGTGGTCGGCGTCGCAAGCGCCGAAGAAGCGATGACGGCAATGGCGGACCAGAATTTCCCGTTCCTGATTGTCGACTGGATGCTTCCTGGCAAAAGCGGTCCGGAGCTCTGCCGAGAACTGCGGGCCCAAATTCGCGGGGACGAAACCTTCATCCTTTTAGTTACCGCGCGGCAAAATACCGCGGACTTAGAGCGAGCGCTCGCCGCGGGTGCCAATGATTATCTCACCAAACCGCTCGATGCGGCGCTGTTGAACGTGCGGTTATCGGTCGCCGAACGGCAGGTGCGCGAGCTTAGTGAGCGCAACCAAGCGCGTGCCGCGTTGGAGGAATCGGCCCGGACCAAGACCGAGATACTGGAAAACACCACGGACGGATTTTTTGCGGTCGATGCGGGCTGGAGATTCACTTACCTGAATCCCGAAGCCGAGAAACTTCTCGGTCGAACACGCGCCGAATTGCTCGGAACAGAGTTATGGCAGCAGTTCCCCGAACTGCTCGGCTCCGCATTCGAATCGAACTTCCGCCGAGTCACCGATGAACAAACAACGCTGGAATTCGAAGCCAGCGACATCGCCGGCAAAGTGTGCTTTGAAATGCGCGCTTACCCGAGCGGCACGGGGATGTCGGTCTTTTTCCGTGACGTGAGCGAACGCAAAGCCACCGAAGAGAAGCGGCTGACGACCAGCAAGCTGGAATCGCTCGGGACTTTGGCTGGCGGAATTGCGCATGACCTCAACAACATTTTGACCGTGATCTCCGGTAACATTGGTCTTGCGCAAATCGAGGCCCCCGCTGATGCGCCAAGCCTGCTGTCACATCTGACCAAAGCGGGACAGGCCGCGCAACACGCGGCCCGGCTGTCCGGCCAATTGCTGACGTTTTCGAAAGGCGGTTCACCGCTCAAGCGCGTGACTTGTATTGCTGAATTACTTCGTCGGGCTGCAGAATTTTCCCTCTACGGCTCGAACCTGCGCGCGGAACTCGATGTTCCGGATACGCTTTGGAAAGCGGAAGTCGATCCGGCGCAAATCGAGCAGGTGATTAATGCCCTGATGATCAATGCGCGTGAGGCGATGCCGCACGGCGGCGTGGTTCGGGTCGTAGCGCGCAATGTAAAAGTGGACGGACGCCGCGCGGGGCTCTTGCGTCCAGGTCGGTACGTCAAAATCGCCGCTATCGACAAAGGCCGCGGGGTTGATCCCAAGCTCGCATCAAAAATTTTCGATCCTTACTTCACGACAAAACCGACGGCCAGTGGCCTCGGGCTGGCGATTAGCTACTCAATCGTCAAAAAGCACGGGGGGCTGTTGCATTTGGAACGTTCTTCGCCTGAGGGATCAACGTTTGCGTTTTACTTACCGGCAGCCTCGCGGGCTGAACGTAATGGGGAGCAGGTGCGGGTTGCTGAAGCCGGATCGCGATTCAGCGCCCAGAATCGCGTGCTGGTGATGGATGACGAACCAGGCATCCGCGAGATCACAGCCGAGCTGCTTAGCACACTCGGTTACGAGGTTACGGCCGTGCCCGACGGCGCGGAGGCAGTGAAACTTTACGAACACGCGCTGCGCCGGGGCGAACAATTTCACGCCGTCATTCTCGACGCGACCATCCGCGGTGGAATGGGCGGTGTGCCCACGATCGAAAAACTGCGCGACATCGACCCCCATGTGACCGCGATTATCTGCAGCGGCTATTCGGATGAAGAGGCGCTGTCGAAGTTTCTCGCCTACGGTTTTCGGGCGGCGTTACCCAAACCGTTCACGCGTGTCGAGCTGGCAGAAGTTCTTCGGCGCGCCTCCCAAACGGCGAAAATTTAATCGCGAGGGGCGAGAGCAACGGCTCGCAAGGATGGCTTAACCTTTGCGCAGTTTCTCTAGCTCAGCGATGAATGCGCTCGGTCCGCCGGGCGTGTAACCAAGCTCGCCCACGACTTTGCCGTCACCATTCAACACGACAATCGTCGGAAAACCGATGACTTGGTAGCGCATCGCGAGCTCTTCGTTCTGTTTCCTAACACTGGCCGACTGCGGCTTGGCCCGCGGAAAATCGGCTTCCATCAGCACCAGGTTCTTCGTCGCGTAATCCTTGAATTGCGTGGTGGAAAACACTTCGCGGTCGAGTTTGATGCACCATCCGCACCAGTCGGAACCGGTGAAGTTGAGCAACACTAGCTTATTGCTCGCTTTTGCCTCCTCTTGTGCCTTTTTGTAATCGGTGAGCCAGTCCGCGCCAGTATTCGCCGATGTGACGAGACCAAAAACGGCAACGAGGACGGAGCAAAGAATTGCCCGACGACTGTTCACGCGAGCAACTTCGGCCACGCGAACCCAAAGCGCAACAAACGCGGTTAACGAATGATTGAGGCGGAAACTAGCGGATGTGCCCGGAGACGAGCTTGGTCATTTCAAACATGCTGACCTGACTCTTGCCATTGAACACCGGCCGGAGCGTATCGTCCGCATTGATCTGCGTTTTCTTCTTTTTGTCCTGCAGGCCGTTTTTCTTGATGTAGTCCCAAAGCTTTTTCGTTAGCTCCGAACGTGGCAGCGGTTTGGAACCAACAACGGCAGCGAGTTTATCGTCGGGTTGTACCGGCCTCATGAAGGCGGGATTTGGTTTGCGTTTGGAAGAGGTTTTCTTTTTCGGCATACAGGCTGATTACTGCCTCGCCGCTCGTAGGGCAACACTATTTTTTCACTTCTCGTCGAACGACGACCGCCGTCACATCGTCAAGCAGCAGCTGCTCATCATCTGGTTTCGGAGAATACCGCAACAGCTGTTCGAGCAGCGTCTGAGCGCTTGAAACTGAACCATTCAGTTTTTCGACCAGCGTCTGCGGTGTAACGCGCCGCGTTATGCGTGCGCGCCCGCCGAACAACCCGTCGCTGTAGAGAATGAACGCGTCACCGGGTCGAACATCGACGAGCGCTTCGCTAAACTGTGCCCGTTGCGCCACACCCAGCGGCGGCGCGTGCGACGAGATCGCCTCCGCAGTGCCGGCCGCGCGAACGACCAGCAGGGGTGGATGACCCGCCCCGACAACGCTCGCGCGACCACTGGCGGGGTCTAGCGCCACGCACATTGCGGTCATGAACGAACGCGCACCGAAGATACTGCGGAAATCTTCGTTGACCGCCCGCATGAGCGCGTCGGGTGTGCCGTGCTCAATGCTGCCGTGGTGAAAAAGAAGTTTTGCTAATGTCGTCAGAAGGGCGGCCGAAGCGCCGTGCCCAGTCGCATCGACGATCCAAAACAGAGTGCGGCCGTCTTTCAGCGTCAGCCATCCATAAATGTCGCCACCGACTTGGATGACTGGCTGATAATAGTCGGCAATGTCCCACCCTGGCAGCGGTGGTCGCTTTTGCGGGATAAGCGATTGCTGGGTCAAACGCGCCGCCGCGAGATCACGCTCGAGATTGCGACGCCATTGTTCCAGCTCTTGATTTTGCTGTTGCAATTGATCGCGCATCGAGCGCAGTCGCAGCTGCGTCTCGATGCGGGCGCGCAACACGGCGGTATTGATCGGTTTAGTCACAAAATCATTTGCGCCGGCCTCGAGGCAAAGCACTTCGCTTTGTTCGCCAGCGTGCCCGGTCAACATGATGGCGGGAATATTCGCGACGTCCGGGTCCGCGTCGGCGCGCAGTTTTTTTAAAACTTCCGCGCCATTCGACCCCGGCATTTCGAAATCGAGAAGCAAAAGTGCGGGCTGCGCGTGGCGAAGCAGTTGGAGAGCTTCGTCGCCCGTTTCAGCTTCAGCGCAGTCATAGCCGCCGGAGCGAAGCGCCTGGACGAGCAAGCGACGCGTTGTTCTGTCGTCATCTACGATCAGAATCTGTCCGTCAGCTTTCTTGGCCATCTGTTTTGATTCGTAATCCGGTGCGCGCTTTACTGTATCCGATCTCGATCTAACCAGCTGGTTGCGCACCAAATCGCGCCAATTTGGCATTGGCAAGCGTTCGCAACACAGGTTACGCTTCTCAGCCACCTAGAACTATGAAATTTATCCTGTCGCTTGCGCTGCTCGGTGTGTTTTTCATCTCCGCCTGTTCCGATGTGGAGGAGCCGCCACCGCGCGTGCGGCGGCACGTTGCGCAATACCCGCCTGCTGGTCAGGAGCAGTATCCACCGCAACAACAGCCATTCAATCCGAATGCTCCACCGCCGGAAAACGTTCCGCCGCCGGAGCCGACCGCGCCAACGGCGCCACCTCCGCCCACAGCGATGGCAACGCGAGCGGGAAAGGGCGATCATCCCTACGGCATCCCGGTTCCTGGTAAGCCGCACGTCGTTGAGAGTCCGTTTTCACCTGGCAAATATGTCGATGTAGAAGGATTCCCGCCCGGCACGGAGGTCAAGGATCCTTACACTGGGAAAATTTTCCTCGTGCCGTAGCGACTGCCGCCATGATCAGAGTTGCGGGTCATCGCCGATGTCAGATGTTGGTGGGGGATTAACGTCAGCTTGACGCGTTCAGGCGTTGAAGCGTTCTGATTTTTCGTTTAACGCCTCTACCGGGTCAACGCCTCACCGATTTCTCTCATG
>DASQXY010000120.1:0-4180 GCA_035639455.1 Chthoniobacterales bacterium
ATTCGAGATTAGTCTCTGATCTGCGCAATCTGCGGTTCTCTTTAATCCGCAACGCTGACGCGCCGAATGAGAGCAGGGATCTCCGAGAGGTCTTTCATCACGTAATCGGCTATCGTTTCGTACTCCCGCGGATCAACAAAGCGGGTGTCGGGAATGGCGGCGACATGCATGTTTGCCGCTTTGGCGGCGGCGATGCCGGATAGCGAGTCTTCGATGACGAGACAGGCGCCTGCGGTGGCACCGAGTTTCTCGGCCGCGCGCAGGTAGATGTCGGGGTGCGGTTTGCCGCGTTCGACTTCTTCGCCGGTGACAATCACGTCGAAGAATTGCGTCAACTGATGTCGATCTAAGAAGGGGCGCGCCGATGCGCTGACGGAGCTGGTCGCCACGGCGAGGCGCAGATTCATCCCGCCCAGCTCTTTGAGCGTCTCCTTTGCGGAAGGAAAAAGGCCGATGCGATTGGCAAAGAATTCGGTCGCGATTTGTCCTCGTCGCCGCATCAATTCCTCAACGGGCGCGGAGAGGCCGAACGCCTTTTTGTAGAACTCAACCGCGAGTCGGTAGCTCACGCCGAGCACATTCCGGTGGTATTCGCCTCGATAAGGAACGCCGCATTCAGCGAGCAATTGTGCATCGATCTCGTTCCACCATGGCTCGGAGTCGGCGAGCACGCCGTCCAGGTCGAAAATCACTGCGCGAAACACTTGAGCCATAATCCGCGGCACCTGTTACTCAGCCGGCGCGGTTGAGCAATGGTGCGCGCCTGACTGGGGGTGACTCGAGCTGATAATGCGACAGTCGTCCGCCTTCGCGCCGCTACGGCGTGACAGCTAGACCGCCGCTATAGTATTGAGCTGCGGGTCGAATTCGGCTTTCGCTTGCAACTGCGTCTGCGTAATTTGCGGTTAATTCATGCACCGCGCGGCCGAGCAGAAGCAGGTCAATCCGTTACGGGAAGGTTTGTCGATGCGCGCTGCGCCGCAGCCGTGCGCGATTGTCATTTTCGGCGCCACCGGTGACCTCACCCACCGCAAGTTGATCCCGGCGCTTTACAACTTGGCCGCGGACGGCGAGCTCCCGCCCGCCACCGCAGTGATCGGTTTCGCGCGCCGAGAGAAGAGCGATGGTGAGTTTCGGAAAGAGCTCGAGGAAACGACGCGCAAGTTTTCACGCCAGCCGGTGCGCGACGATATCTGGAACACATTCGCGCAATCCATCTTTTATCATCGATGCGAGTTCGAAGAGGAGTCTGGTTACAAGAGCCTGTCTCAACGCCTGGCACAGCTCGACAAGGAGCGAGGCACGCGTGGCAACCGGCTGTTTTATCTCGCGGCCGCGCCAGACCAATTCGAGCCGATCCTGAAAAACTTGAAGGCGGCAGGTCTGAACACGACGTGCAGCGGCAGTTGGGCACGGGTGATCGTCGAAAAACCGTTCGGGAGCGATCTGGACTCCGCGCGCGAGCTGAATCGGATCGTTAGGAATTCGTTCAGCGAAGAACAAACGTATCGAATCGACCATTTTCTCGGCAAGGAGACGGCGCAGAATATCCTGGTGCTACGCTTCGCCAACTCCATCTTTGGCCCGCTTTGGGACCGCCATTATGTCGATCATATCCAAATCACCGCCGCGGAAACCCTTGGTGTGGAAGGCCGCGCCGGTTATTACGAAACTGCCGGGGCGCTGCGTGATATGGTGCAGAACCATCTGCTCCAGTTGCTCTGCCTTGTCGCGATGGAGCCTCCGACCGATCTCGCGGCGAACAGCATTCGCGACGAAAAGGTTAAGGTCGTGCGATCTCTGCGCCGATACTCACGAGACGAGGTGGCCACCAATGTGGTTCGCGCTCAGTACGCTGAAGGCGCAATCAACGGAAAACCGGTGGTCGGTTATCGTCAGGAGAAAAAGGTAAATCCCGAGTCGATGATCGATACGTTTGTCGCCTTGCGGTTGTACATTGATAACTGGCGCTGGTCCGACGTTCCGATTTACCTGCGTGTCGGGAAACGGCTGCCGAAGTCCGCTACAGAAATATCGGTGCATTTCAAAAGAGCGCCGGCCGTTTTGTTCAACATGCAGACGGAAGCGCTTGACCAGAACGTGCTCGTTATCCGCATCCAGCCGGACGAAGGCATTGCCCTGCGAATGCGAGCGAAAATGCCGGGCACGCATTTTCGAATCCAGCCGGTGAAGATGGATTTTCACTACGGCACCTCGTTTGGTAAAGCGAGCCCGGAAGCCTACGAACGGCTGTTGCTCGACGCGATGAGTGGAGACGCCACGCTTTTCGCCCGTCGTGATGAGGTCGAAGAGGCTTGGTCGTTCATCGACACGATCGAGGACGCTTGGGCGGGAAAAGAAAAGGCCCCGCAGTTGTTTTTCTATCCCGCCGGTTCGTGGGGTCCGGAGCAAGCCGATGACCTGCTCGCGCGCGACGGCCGGGCGTGGAGGAGGTTTTAAAATGGCCGTGACGGCAGAACATTATTCGCTAGGCCAGCAGGTCGAGCTCGGCGAGATTGACCAGGAGCTGAAGAAGCTCTGGCAGGAGCGCGAAGGCACCGTGACGCGCGCTTCGCTGATTAACCTCGCGGTTTACAGTGAGAAACCGAGCTCGCTGGAAGCAAACACGCAGCTCGTCGCGAAGATAGCCGAGGACCATGCCTGCCGCGCACTGGTAATTTATGCGGACTGTGCCGCCGAACAAGATCGTGTGGACGCATGGATCAATGCCCATTGTCATGTGACGCATACTGGCAGCACACAGGTTTGTTCGGAGCAGTTGTCTTTTTGGTTGCGAGGAACGTGCGCTAAACTGCTGCCGAGCATCGTCTTTTCGCACGTCGACTCTGATCTCCCGCTCTATCTCTGGTGGCAGGGCGAGTTCCATGACCCGATGGATCCGCAGCTGTGGGAATGGGTCGATCGTCTCATCTACGATAGTCAGCCATGCAAGAATTTCGCCGCTCAACTCCGACTGATTGAAGCGGCTCAGCGCGAGGCACGTCAGCGCATTGTGCTTTGCGATCTGAACTGGACGCGCCTCGATAAAATCCGCTTCGCTGTCGCGCAGTTTTTCGACCACCCTGCATCTCATCATCACTTCCCGAAAATAGAAAATGTGCGGATCGACTTTGCACCAGGATTCGGGTCAACCGCCGTCTTGCTCGCCGGTTGGCTGGGCGCGCAACTCAACTGGCGCATCGATTCCGCCAACGGCGCATCGTTCCAATTCGTTGACACAAACCGTCGCAAGATCGAGATCGACTTGCGCGAGAACGATGGTCCACCGGTTGGCAAGGTCGTGATTCACTCGAGCGAAGCTGAATTCAGCGTTACGCCGGCCGAATGCGGTGATCTGTTAGAGGTTTCGCGTTGCCGGCCTAACGAACAGCGCACTTCACAGCTCATGCCGGCGCAAAGCTACGATCTTGCCGACCTGATGACGCAGGAACTGCTCCGCGGGGGATCACACCACGTTTATCTGCGGGCCGCGAACTGCGTCCGCGATCTCCTGTAGCCACGGCGACATCCGTGATCGCGATCAGACGGTCCACAGGCCCGTGGCTAGAAAGCCGCTTACCCAAAAGCGGGGTCAAGGTAGCTCTCTCGGCCTCTTCTGTAACGGCGGTGCTATGCGCCGTTACATCTGTAGCCACAGCTCGGTGAGTGCGCTGCGAAATAAAGCCAAAGACGGGCCACAGGCCCGTGGCTACAGAGTGAACCGCGCAAAGAAGTCGAGCAACGCGCGCGCGCTTTTCTCAATCGCGAACAACTCGCGTGCGCGTTTGTAACCGTTTTCGCCGAAGCGCCGAGCGAGTGAAAGATCGGCAATCAGCTTATCGATTGCATTCGCGAGCGCCGCTGCATCCTTTGAAGCCACGAGAAAACCGGTCGTGTTTTCAACTACCATTTCCGGGATTCCGCCGATGTGCGTTGAAACGACCGCTAACCCGCTCGCCATCGCTTCCATAATGACGCTGGGCAAATTGTCCATGCCGCCTTGGGCATCCATTACGCTCGGCAGCACGAACAGCGTCGCCGCCGCGAGAGCGTTGATGATCTCGCGCTGCGACTTTGGTCCCAGCAAGTCCACTTGGTCCTGCAGATTCATTTCTTCAATTTGCGCTCGCAGATCGGCTTCGAGCGGACCTTCGCCGATGATCTGGCAACGAAATGATCG
>DASQXY010000121.1:0-6986 GCA_035639455.1 Chthoniobacterales bacterium
GATGAGCTTACAAGCGTGCTGGCCTTCCACGGTCGGCACGCTTTTGCTTTAGGCACCCTGATCGCGTTGCTCCGTAGCATGATCTTGGCGAGCGGCGGCCTTGTCGGGTGGCGGCGAGGCGGCATCAAAGCGGGGTGGGGTAGGATTGCAAACGCCAAAAGCTGTCGGCTGGGCGATTTACGCTGTCGGCTTTGCGGTCTGGCTTTTTGGCTACTTGAGCGCAGGCCACGCTCCGCTCTTTGATTGGAACGCGGCCGCGCCGTGGTGGATTTCTAGCTTCATTCCCAATCTCGAAGCAGAACTCGGAATTGCGCTCATGTTCGCGAGTGCGATCCCGACTCTACCTTGGGCTCGCCTATTCCCGTTCGCGCTCTTTATAGTCCTCGCCAGCGCGACCTTCGCGTGGTGGGCTTTTTTGGCGTGGCTGATCTGGCGTTCGATTTAGGGACAAGCGCGTGCACCATGTTCAGTTGGCTTTGGCTGAGGTTTGCAGCCAAGTTTAACCCCTCATTTACGGTGCGCAACGGAACAACTCGCGTGCGCCAGTGCACAATGGCAAAGTCCTCTCGGCTCGGTCCGACATTGACGCGAATCCCTGCGCTTAGCCTGATGTACCGCCGGGCCGAGCCACTAATCTGGCCTTTTGCGACATGAGATCGAAAGACGACGACGCAGGCCCGCGCTCCTTCTTCTTTTTGGTTGGACTTGCGCTGGTGATGATTTGGCTCACGCAGCAGTTCCTTTAGGAGGCCAACTACGGGCATCGCCAGCTGCTGCGCCCGCGGAGTCGGACGTTGCCCTCGCTAATCTCCGAACAACGCCCCGCCTAATTTCTTCAATGCCCCTTCACATAAAAGATTGGGATTCCGCTCACCGGCCCGGGCCAGTTCGACGATTTGCCTGGCGATAATTCCATTCGCATAATCGTCCGCAAGTCCGAGGGCTGCTCGGGTCATTTCAACTGCAACATCGAGAACCCGGCTGGTTTCAGCATCAACATCGAAGTGGCCTAAGTAGCTCGCGAAAGCCATGGGTAGCCCCCGCTAAGAACAATTCCTTCTGACGAGCAGACTCACTGATAGCGCCATTTATTCCCAGCGCCTGCAGCCTGCGGCAGGGCGGCCCGCAAGTCTTGGGACAAATCTGAAACGTTCTGAATGCAGCGGCCAGCCGCCGGCCTGACGCAAGCGTTTGCCGCGCCTTACAGGACGGCCGCGCTTGCCACGGCTGGTTCGAAAGGGCGGCTCAGCCCGGCCCTGTCAAGCAGGCGGACAACCTGAATGGCAGACCATTTGCCGCCGCGAGCTGCCGGAATGCCGCGGTCTTGGAGTCCCTCTGCAATGGCCCGCAATGACTCACAGCCGGCCGCCTGTAGCTCTTTGATGGTTTCTGCAAGATCGGAAGCGCGCTCCTGCGCACGAGCCACCAGAACCGCACGGCCCGCCACCCTGGCCTTGACTGTCAACCTAGCGCCGCGATCGCCACCGAGCCTCTTGCCGCGCCTCTTGGCCGCCGCCAGCGCTGCCTTCGTGCGGTTGTTTCCGGCCCATCAATTCCGCTGTCAGGTCCGTGTAAGCCAAATGGGTCTAGGATACCTGGGCGGAACCTTCCTCTTCCTGGAATGTCTCCGATGAGGGTTCGCGAGACGCCGCCCTCCCAAGGCCAGCGATAAGCTGCCGAGCGTTCCTTATGTTTTGCCAGAAATGCTCCCGATAGGTTTGGGTCAATATCCATCAGCTGTAACGACGCGATGAACGATCCATCCCTAACATACCAAAGTGCGCCATGCCGATCGCTTAACAACGGAGCACCGAAAATGTCCGCCATAGAATTTCGCGTTGGCGACCGCGTCGAAGACAAAGAAAACTCACGAGCGGGGCCGCGTTACCTTTATCTACAGCACACTTGAGCTTAGAGACGAGTTTATCGCGGTCCTTTTCAATGGCCACGAGGAAGCACTTGCTGTTCCGGCTGACAGCGTTCGTAAATCTCAACGAGGCAGTCATGAGTGCCGTTTTGATCTTAATCGCGGTCTGTTTGTCCACGCTGGCGTTTGTCGTTTTACGTCTTCAATAGTTCGTGGTCCCGCTCGCCCTCGGGCCGTCTCTCTTCCGCTCGCAACATGTTGGCGAGCTTCGTCAGCAAGTAGCTTTCTTTTTGCCGAGCGAGCATGAGATTATTTTTTATCGGTCTGTCTACCCACGGCTGTACTTTTTTCATCTACCCCGCCCCCGGTATTAGGAGTAGCCGCTGCTCATCACTTGATGAGGGCGAGCGCCCAAGTCACGGCTCCCGGTGCGGCCACCAATATGATCGTCGCTGTGAGCACCAGACCCAAAAGACAGAAGAGGAACACATGCTCGCGCATGCGGCGCTCTTAGTACAAAAGCAAAAGTTGAGGGTGGTAAATCGGTGACAAGCTCGGCTGAGCCATGGCCCACGTCATGGCCGCTAGGACAGTCAATGCCATCCCGACGGCGAATAAGAACCTAGCTGGTTTTGAATTTGTTTTCGGTGCCATGTGCCCCTCCTGGCTCCGGTACTCTGCTGATCTTAGTCCCCGTCCATCCAATGCGGACGTGAGCTGCTTCACACATCGCTCGTTGTCCAAAAAATGATGGGGGTACTCGAAGGGCAACTTGTAGCGGTCACAGCTTCCGAGACCGAAACGCGGCAGGCTATCCATACGGTAGACTCGCCCACACATGGCTATGCAGTCACGCGCGAGGATGCGATGGCCGCCTTTGCCAAGAGCTGGCGGCGGGAGTGATTAGGCCGCGCACTTATTAACGATCGACGTAACGTCAGGAGTTCGCGTTCAACCTCTCAGCCAAACGGCGTCTCTGCAACAGGGTGGGAAGAGGCATTGGGCGTGCTAAGGCGTGCGCTGCATACCGCTGCGCCATCACTGCCGCGCGCTCTCGCGCCTCGACTAATAATGACTTAGCGCGCGCGAGCCTGGCCTTGGTCTTGCGCCCACTCTTTGGCGCACTAAAGAGCTGCGCACCCGTCAATCTCTTCATGATCTGCCCCCATGGTCGGCGAGGTAGCCCGCCGACGACGACCAAATTCTGTCCCTGGTTTAGGGCCTTGTGATGACGGCTGGTGGCGACGGCGGCGGTGAGCAATGATCGTTTGATTTTACCGGTGCGGCATGTGGTACTAGGACATAAACAGTGCAATTCGACCTCCTCCCCCAGGCCAGTCACTCATTTGATCCAGAAGACATCGCAAACAGTCTCCGGCGTTCGAGGCGGCCCTGGGTAAAGCTGGGATTGACGGATCGCAGGAGTCCGGCAGCGACGGCAGTCACTGATTATCGAATTTGCGAAAGTATGCCAACGCGATCCCAAGTGGTGTGCGCCCTGACCTTGCAGGAGCATCAAAGTAGCCTCCGCAGGGTTTCGAGTTCCAAAGTCGCAGATCGAGCCGACAGTCATCCGACTGAATGGCAGTGTGATCAAACTTGGCCCGGCTTCTCGACTCGACTCCAATCTGCTGTTCACGGGCCAAGACCCCGCCGTCCGCTTTCATCGTCGCAGGGGTAGACGGCGGGGTCTTTTTTGCGGTGAGGAACCTCTCACTCTCCGACGTGTTTTCTAAGTCAGAGCCCTCATAACAAAAAAATAATTCGGAGGAAGCGCTCGGCCGGAGGGTTCCCGGGACCCCGCCTTTTTGAGCCCCGGAGGCTCGGGCGGGGTTCTCGTGTGTGTGTAAGGACCAAAAGAAAGCCCCGGCACGCCGGGGCTTCAAGGTCGTGTCATGAGGAAAACATCTAGAGGAGAAGTTCTAGACAGCCCAACGATATCCAATAGCCTAACTAAGACGCGCAATCAAAAAGGGGTTGAGACGCGCGGCTATAGCCTTTAGCTATGGGCGCCATGTTGCAGCGTGCTCTCCCGGCTGGGTTCATTGCGCCGTGTCTCCCGAGCAAAACCGACAAGCTGCCCTCGGGCAGCGAATGGCTGCACGAGATCAAGCACGATGGTTTTCGGGTCATCGCTCGCAAGAACGACGCGAAGGTGAAGCTCTACAGCCGTCCCGGCAATGATCTCACGTATCGTTTTCCTCTGCTCGTCGAGACATTGGTCCGCCTGCGCTCGCGCTCCTGCATCATCGATGGCGAGACCGTTGCCTGTGATGACAACGGCGTGGCTTTGTTCAATCGCGTTCGCTACCGCCATTATGACGAAAGCATTTTCCTTTACGCCTTCGACCTGATCGAACTAAACGGCGACGATCTGCGGCCTGATCCGCTAGAGAGCCGCAAAGCCAAGCTTGAGATAATCTTGGCCAAGGCCGGGGCCGGCATCCGCTTCAACGAGCATATGGAAGGCGACGGCGAGACCGTGTTTCGACACGCCTGCAAGCTCGGCCTCGAAGGCATTGTCTCGAAGCGGAAGGACTCCGCCTATCGTTCCGGCCGCTCGTCCGATTGGCTCAAAATGAAGAACGCCAATGCACCGGCAGTGAAGCGCGAGGAAAGAGGAAGACTGGGGCAAACAGAAATGGCGATGATAGAAGCCGGCGGGCGGGTGCTTATCCTGAAACGGGCATCGGCAAGCCGCCCCTCAGGCCAGTGGAACGACGACCATTTCGACGTGGCATGCGATGGCGCTGTAGTGGGCCGCATCTTCAAGGCCAACGCCGCGCCGGTAGGATCGCCTTGGATCTGGACCCTGGCCTTCGAACAACACAAACATCGCTCGCCCACACACGGCTATGCCTCGACCCGAGAGGCCGCGATGCGGGCGTTTGCTAAGAGCTGGCGGCGGGAGTAGAAAAGCGGAATAGAGCCCTCGGTCACTCACATGCATCGACGAGGCTCGCGAGGCCCCGCCCTCCCCATGGCACTCGGGCGGGGTTCTCGTGTGTATGCCAGCGATTTAGCTGCCGAGCCTTCGCGATTATTCTTGCGCGAAAATATCCCGCTACCGCGCCCGTACACTTAATAGACATTGTAAATGTGGACCTTGGCCAGCCACTTGCCGTCTGGCTGTTCTTCGAAAATGCGAACGGTATTTCCTCGCACCTTCGTCACTTCACCGTTGTCCTTAACTTGATCAATCGACCAGCGGCCAGTTTGATAAGCGTATTTACCGTCACGTTGGATACTGGCGATTTCTATGGCGAAATTTTTCCTGTTTCCAGCCTTGAGCAAGTCCGTCCAGAATTGTCCGATGGCTTCCGAGCCATTGATCGCTTGTACGCCAGGCGGCATCAAGATGGCATCCTTAGTATACAGCGCTGGAAACGCTTTCCCGTTCATGCTGTTGTATGCCGCCGACCATTCCTTGTTCGCGGCCTCCATTGCTGCCCTGATATTATCTTGGCTCCACGCCGTTGACGCTGTTACTAGGACTAGCAAAATAGCACAGGAAATCGCCTGTTTTATTTTCATGGTCATACCTCCCGCTTGAGAATGGAATTCTCAAGTCCACCGCAGCCAGCTTTAGCATCCGCCTCCAAAAGCACAGGTGTCAATTGCTGTTTTATGGCCGCCCGCAGGCGCAAAATCCGCTTAGCTGAGAAGCCAATTCCCGAGCGACTGCGCGAACATGGCCAAAAGCAAGCCTAGGACCACATCAGCGAGCCAGAGGGCGAAGCGCATGGCCGCCACTCGGCTAACTTACTCGGATTGCGCCGCAAGATGTTTCAGGCGCCCTTCTGCCGCCGTCGCCCTGAACCTCTACCCTTCGCACTCTCCCGCAGTGCCGCCTTCAAATCAGTCGGCGGCCCGTGCTGGTGCAACAGGTCGCGGAACGCCTCATCAGCAAGCTCCTGAAAGCTCTTCTTCGACTCGCGCGAGAGCAAGTTGAGCGCGTGCCAAGTCGGAGCATCGAACTCAACGAGCTTTCGTCAGCTCTCTGTCGGCTTCTTCGCCATTATACAACTCCTGTCGCTGTGGTAGCATTGATGTGTTCCGTTGGGGGAGTAACCGATGGTCACTTCGAGGGAGTGCAAAGAGCGAGCGGCTGAGTGTCGAGAGATGGCGCAGCGAGAGCCGAATGCGCATGTCAAAGCGGTACTAAATGACATGGCACGAAGCTGGGAACGCCTTGCGATACAGGCCGCGCAATTTACTAATCAGGCGCAACTGGGCTTCTTCTTCGTAAGTGTTAGAGATCGTTCGGCACGAATGACCTAATTGCTCGACAATCTCTGGCTACCGCACATGACTGTCCGCTTGCCGGAAGTTCAGGCGCTCTTCTTCCGCCGTCGCCACCAGCCGAGAAGGCTACCGCGAATGGTTGTCTGTTCGATGCACCCTTCCGCGATTTGAAACGCGACATCGTGCCTGAAGGCAGCGCTCCAGTCCGGGCGCTAACTATCGCGGCGTTTAGTATGGCCTCGGTTTGGCTCTTCCGTAATCGCGACAGTCGAGCCAGCTCCGGCCTAGCGTCGTGTACTGTACACATTCGCAGACGTGCCACTCGACGCAGGGCGTCTGATAGTTAGTCAGGTAGCCAGTCAGGTACCCAGTACAGCTCTCCAAGAGCATCAGCGCCAATCCCAAGAGCGAAACTTTGATGATGGTGAGCATGCCCCGACCCCTTCATTAAGGCGGCATCCCCGCCTCCGCAGAAGATGGATGAGCACGATGCACAGAAGGCAGGCGAAAACGTGACCCGAAATCGGCCGCTCGCTCGCCGCAGGCGCAGCTGCAACGACCCTAACGCGGATTGCGCTGGCAGATGTTCAAGCGCTCTTCTTCCGCCGTCGCCACCAGCCGAGAAGGCCAACGCTTGCCAAAATTGCACCCCTTTGAAGAGATTAACTACTCATCGGGGCGCTCTAGGTGTTTCATGTAGTCAACAGCGCCCTGCCCACTACGTGAACGGCCAAAATCGGCCTTCGTCATAAAGCTTCCACAACCGCTCGCGGAGCAAGCGACCGCAATCTATATCCAGGCGGTTTACAAGCCATGGCGCTGCATGTCGCTCACGAATGTCTTATCGCTTGTGAACCAAGGAGCGGTCATCGAC
>DASQXY010000122.1:0-10369 GCA_035639455.1 Chthoniobacterales bacterium
GCGATTGTTTGCAGATCGTGGATCCCATCGGGCGTCTCCAGGGGAGAGCCGGCGAGAACGCGTTCGCACCACGGTTGCTGGCGCAATTTATCGGAGAACGCTGATGCGAATTGTTCGAGTTTGTCGACATCCTGCGACTCGCATTCGAGCGCGAACGTCAGCTCACGTGCCTGTTCAAACTCGCGGTCATAGATCTTCAGTCCTTGAACAGATTCAAACCGCCCGGGCAGCATGTTGACGACATCAGAGTCAAGCTGCATGCGCGTGATCAGAATCGTTAGGCACGCAGCGATCAATCCAGCGACGGCAAACCAAACGAGTGTGCGCCGTTGTGTGACGATTCGCGCAATCAAATCGCTGATCCGCATGGGTGAGCATTTTCGCTACTTCTTTGAGCAACGCACGTCCTGCGCAGCCCTCACCGGCGCCGGCGCGACGGCGGCAGCCCCTCCGTCAGGGAGAGGATTGAGTTGAGGGAGAACTCCCGAGGTCAGCTGCTTAGAACCGCAGGATAAAAGTCGCCCCCCCAGAGGCGTAGCGCACCAGAGGTCGATCCTGCGCTGAAGCAATCGCATCGCGCAATTGCAGCCAACCGCGCAGTTGTTTCGGTGCACGGTTGATTGGCCCTAACCAGCCCGGACCAGCGAGTGCGCCGCGCACTTCCGCGAATGTCGCATCCTCGCGCAGTGACAAAAGTGTCACGCCAGGTCCCTTCGAAAATATCAGCTCGAAATCGCCAGTTCTCGTGAATCGCACAAATGCGTCGCCGATTAATGTTGTCTTTCCATCCCAATAAAGGAGCTGGCCATTGCGCGTTTGCCAGGCAGCCGTCAGTTCGGCGAACTGATGAGGCGACATTGTCGCGCAAGCCGCAAAATCCACAACTAAGAAGATCGTGATTAGTATGCGCGCGGTTTCGAGCTTGTAGCTCCCGCCGTCTCTGGCCGCAGAACCCCTGAACTGCCGATGAGGACATCGGCAGCTACAACATCTCACGAACCCACTCCTATGGGCTCAGGCTGAGTGCGGCCCTCTTGCTGGTTTGGCACCAGCGTGAGTCGCGGCACGATGGGATAATGTTTCTGTAACCAAACGAGGAAGTAGAACACCCACATCCGCCAGCGGATGGCGAAGCTGTTGCCAATGTTGCCCCCCAGCACAGCGTTGACGGCCGGCGGCAGCCCGAGCACATCCCGTGGCGAAAGAAATACTTCGATGAATTCCCTTGTGTACCAGGCGTTGACGAAGCGGAGGTAAATGTCCATCGCGCGGTTCACCGCGCGCTCGTAGCGGCGGAACAGGCGCCGCGCGCGGCGCGGATGGTCCAGCACTTCCTGCAAAGCGTCGGCAGCTTGTTCGGCGCTGAATATCGCGAGAAAGACTCCGCTGCTGAAAATTGGATCGATGAAGCCTGCGGCATCGCCGGCGAGCAACCATCGATCGCCATGCAGTCTCGTGCTGCGATACGAGAAATCGGCCGCGACATAAACTTCGGAGGCACGCTGCGCGTTGTTCATGCGCTTGGCAATGATTGGTTGTTCGGCGAGCGATTGCTCGAGGAAATCTTCCGCGTTCAATTTCGATATCCGGAATGTCTCTTTGTCGAGCACGACACCGATGCTGGTGCGTTCGGCTGTGAGCGGGATGACCCAGAACCACCGATCGATCCCACGGATCAAAAGCGTCAGGGTCGCGTCGATCCCCTCGGGCCGCCAAACCCGGTCGTAATGCGCGAAGATCGACAATTTCTGAAGATGATCGTAGGTCTTTTTGATTCCGAATTGGTTCCCGAGAAGCGAATTGCGGCCGCTTGCATCGATGACGTAACGCGCGCGCGCATTGTCTAACGCGCCGTTCTCCCCAATGGTAAGACTGACATGTTCGTTTGTGAACCTGACTCGCGTGACGGTCGTCTGCTCGTGCACTTCGGCGCCCTTTTCCGCGGCATGATCCAGCAGCACTTTGTCGAATTCAGAACGCGTGACTTGGTAGGCGTGATCGGTCTGCGACCGATACGCATCTTTGAAATAGAACTTGGTCCCTTGCTCCGAGCACGCGCCGAACATTTCGCCGCCGAACTTTTTCATGAAGCCAGCGCGGAGAAATTTCTCGTGTAAACCGAGGCGGGTGAACGCCTTCATACTGAACGGCAAAAGCGACTCACCAATGTGAAACCGCGGGAACTTTTCGCGTTCGAAAAGAACGACGTGCCGCCCAGCCTGCGCAAGCAGCGCCGCCGCCGTGCTGCCGCCCGGGCCGCCGCCGATAATCGCGACGTCGTAAATGTCGCTGTTGCGCACGGGATCATATTTTGAGCGAAGATCGAGCCGAAGCAAAGGTGGATCGCGCCCTCCGGCGCGATGCTAAACTACTGCGGCTTGGCCAATAAAACTAAGATCGCGCGCGCGCAGCCTTCGCTTCCGCTACGGCATGCCGAGGGAGCGGTCGATCCAAGCTTGCGCCATCTGCGTTTCCAAGTAAGCAAGAGCCCAAGTGAAGTTGATCGATCGGTTTGTCAGTCGCGAGTTGCTCGTGAACGTGCTGTTTGGCATCGCGGTACTGAGTCTCGTCCTCGTAGTTGGCAATATTTTCCGCAAACTCTTGCCGCTGCTCGTGAACCATGACGTGCCAGTCGAGTATCTCATCAGTTTTATTGCCTACGTCTTGCCATTCTCGCTCATCTTCACCATTCCCTGGGGCCTGCTCACCGCTATCCTGCTTGTGTTCGGCCGCTTGTCGGCAGATAACGAGTTGATCGCGCTCCGGGCCAATGGTGTGAGCGTCCCGCGGGTCTGTGTGCCGTTGGCCGCAATTGCGATTGTCTGCACGGCGATTTGCCTTTGGCTGAATGTCAAAGCGGCACCGGCCGCGCAGGAAAAACTGCGCAGCACGATTTTTGACCTCGCGACACGCGACCCGATGGCGCTCTTTGGCAGCGATCAGGTCATCGACGAGTTTCCTGGCCGCAAAATTTACGTCGGCAAAAAGGAGGGCAACAAGCTCGAGAACATCACCGTGTTCGAGCTCGACCGGACCGCCATGCCGATCAAGGTCACCTACGCGAAAACCGGTCTGCTCGAAGCTGATCTGCCGAACAAACGCATCTTGATGCATCTCTACAACGCCCGTTACCAGCAGCGGGATGAGAAAACCCCGGCTGATCTGCGCAAGATCCGGGACGGCATCAACATGGTGGAAGGCACGCTGCCGATCAGCCTCGAAGAACTTTACGAGAGGGAGAAAAAACGGCCCAGCCGTTCCGCCTTGTCGATCGAGCAGTTGCTCGAGCAACTCAAGAGCGAAAGCTCGCGCGAACGCAGCGCTAGTCGCACGGAAATTAACAAGCGATTCTCTTTCCCATTCTCGTGCGTGGCCTTCGCAGTTATCGGCGTGCCGCTTGGCGTAACCGCGCACCGGCGCGAAACATCGGTTGGCTTTGCCATGGGTCTAATTGTGGCCATATCGTATTTTCTGTTTGTCATCATCGGCGACACTCTTCGCTCAAACCCGCACGTTCATCCGGAATTGCTTGTCTGGTTCCCGAACGCACTTTTTGTTTTCCTCGGCGCGATTTTGTTCCGGCGGTTAGCCCGGCAATAACGCCGATCCGCCGCAGGACAGGCGCGAATAATTATCTCTCTGCGTTGGCAGAGCCGAAGGCGACGTGGACCTCGAGCCTGTCGGTGATCGCGATGCGCAGATCGCGAACATGAGTTTCACCGGGCCACAGTGATTTGAGAGAAAAGCTCCGGCGATTGAAGCGCGCCAGATGCGGCTCGAGCATGCCACATACTCGCGATGCGATCATTCCGGCACCCCGGCAGCGGAGCTCCGAAATGGTCGCGGCGAAATCCTCGTCGATATCCAATTGGCCGTGGATGTCGATCTTAACGCGCACGAATTTGCGCGCTTCAATCCGCACGTCGCCACCAACTGAATCCGGTCCGCGCTGGCGCAGCATTAACCGCACCCGCTCAATCGTGATGCCGTGTCCCTGCGCCTGATCGGCAGCGAGGCGGGCAATCGCTTCCTCCAATTCGGTTTGCGCAGCCGAAACCGACATCTCACCCCGCTCAATTCGCTTCGGTAGCAACATGATATCGCCCTTGGCATCAAAAGTCTGATGCAATGATACGTGCCGCGCTTCGAGTCGCAGGTCAAGCGGCATGCCGCGGAAGCGAAGGTTGCGCGCGCTCAGATTAATCAGCCCGACTTCGACAGCCGGTTTAGTTGAATTGCCAGCGGACGGTGGCCGTGCAGGCGCTCGCTCAATTTCTGCGCCGTCCAAGTCGATGGCGATTGCGTCGATGTATGGAAATGCGCGCGAATGAACATCCACAATTGGGCCGGTTTTGCGCATGAAGCGGCGCAGTTCCGTCTCCAGAACCTGCGCTAACTCCTCCCCTGAGGTTGGAAGATTCCTGCGGTGCAACGCGAACATCAGGCCAAATCAAACTAGAGATCTCTCGATTTGGCCGGGGATGACAAGTGCCAACCGCCTTCGACCAGTCGGGCAAACGAGTTGAAAAAGCTGTCCTCTCCACTACATTCTGCGCTCCATCTATGGCCAAGGCTGCATGGATCAATCGCAATGAGCGCAAACGCGCGACGGTGAAGAAGTACGCTGCGTTGCGCGCCGAACTGAAAGCGAAGAAGGATTACGCCGGGCTCGCGCAATTGCCGCGCGACGCCAGCCCGACACGCGTGGTCAACCGCTGCGAGGTGACTGGACGGCGCCGCGCCTTCATTCGGCGGTTCAAAGTCTCGCGTCTGACGTTTCGTGAGCTGGCGTCGCAGGGGATGATTCCCGGCGTGACGAAGTCGAGCTGGTAGAATTGTAGCCGTTTCGCTGCGCGAAACGTGCGCGCGTCGCGCAGCGACGCGACTAGACGATGGACATGACGATCTTTTTTCTGGTGATGCTGCCGTTGGCTAAGGCGCTGATCACGCAGTGGGGCTCGCCCGGCGTGGTAATCGGGAAACTGCTCGTAATTGCTCTGTTGGTTGGGCTGAACGGCTTTTTCGTCGCGTGCGAATTCTCGATTATTAAAGTGCGCGCCAGCCAATTGGACGCACTCGCGGAGGAGGGGAATGCGCGCGCGCGTTTTGCCAAATTCATCCGCGCCCATCTCGACGCATATCTTTCTGCCACGCAGCTCGGTGTCACGCTTGCCAGCCTGGCGCTCGGTTGGTTAGGCGAACAGTTCCTCGTGCAGATTCTGCAACCGTTTTTCGCGCTGGCTCACATCTACTCGCACGCTTTCGTTACATCCGTTTCGATCGCGCTTGCTTTCGTCGGCATCACCTTTCTGCACATCGTCTTTGGCGAGCTGGCCCCGAAATACTCCGCCATCGCAAACCCACTCTGGATGTCATTGCGCCTGGTGCGGCCGCTTGGTGGCTTCTATTTCCTGTTCAAACCGGCGATTTGGCTCCTGCACAAATCGTCGAACTTTCTTTTGCATCGCGTGCTCCGGATGCAGCCGGTGCCAGGCACAGAGTTGGCGCACAGCGAAGAGGAGTTGCGGCTGATTCTGCAACAGAGCGAGAAATCGAAGGAAGTCTCGCCACTGGAGCGGAATCTCCTTATTAACGCACTCGATCTGCGCGAACGCGTGGTGCGTGATATTATGACGCCGCGAGGCGAGATCGTTTCCCTCGACATCGAGGACGATTTCGAGACCAACGTGCAAAAAGCCATCGCCTCGCGACACACGCGCTTTCCGCTTTGCCGCGAGAACCTGGATAACACTATCGGTCTTATTCACATCAAAGAGCTCGTCCCAATGATGCGCGATCCAGAGCCCGATTTGATGCGGATCAAGCGCGAATTGATACCCGTACCCGAGATGATGGGATTGGAGAAATTGCTCAATCTATTTTTAACTAAGCATGCTCATCTGGCAGTGGTAGTTGACGAGTTCGGGGGCACCGTTGGTATGGTGACCCTCGAGAACGTGCTCGAGGAACTCGTTGGCGATATTCAAGATGAGTTCGACGTCGAGAAAGAAGAGTTCCGCAGGATCAATGAGAACGAGTTTGTCGTGGACGGCGCGCTGGGTCTTTACGAATTGCGCGACGCGGCTGGTCTGGAGCTCGACAGCGCGGACGTCAGCACTATCGGTGGATACGTTACCCACTTGTTAGGCCATTTGCCCAAGCAAGGCGAGCGCGTGAAGATCGACAACTACGATGTCACTGTCTCACAGTCCGACAGTCGCCGGGTGCGGCAATTGCATTTTCGGAAACTAGCCGAGCAACCCGCCGGAGCGGCGGCGGCAAAGCCGGACGTGACGTTGTAGCTGCCGCTGTCCCTGATGGCCGACTCCGCTGTAGCCACAGCGCTGCCACGGGGCGGCGCGAAGGCGGTGCGCCGTCTGCTGAACCGTCATACGGGCCATAGGCCTCTCACTACAGTTTTGCCCAAGCGCAAGATCGACAATAGCTTTTGCCCGATGCATGAGCCTGTGACGACGAGTAACGGTTGGCGACTCGAGCGGACCGCGCCGAGTTTGCCCGAGTCGCATCGCACGATTCTAATTGCGCCCGCCGCGGGCTTTTGGCGCAAACTCCTCGCCTTCTCCGGCCCGGGATATTTAGTCGCGGTCGGTTACATGGACCCCGGCAATTGGGCGACCGATCTGGCCGGCGGTTCGGCCTTTGGCTATACGCTGCTGAGCATCGTTCTGCTCTCGAACCTGATGGCGATCCTGTTGCAGGCGCTCTGCGCGCGGCTGGGCATCGTGACGCAACGAGATCTAGCGCAGGCCTGCCGCGATCATTTCTCTGCGCCGGTGTCGTTTATGTTGTGGGTCCTATGCGAGCTGGCCATTTCCGCATGCGACCTGGCCGAGGTGATTGGTTCGGCGATCGCCCTGAATCTGCTGTTTGGTATCCCGGTGGTAATTGGCGTTTGCGTTACTGCGTTTGACGTTCTCGCCGTCCTCTACCTCCAGAACAAAGGATTCCGTTACATCGAAGCGTTGGTCGTCGGGCTGATTCTGGTGATCGGCAGTTGTTTCCTGCTCGAGATTATCTTCTCGAAACCGCATTTCCCCGCCGTATTCGCGGGGTTTCTTCCGAGCCCGGAAATCGTTCGGAATCGGGAGATGCTCTACATTGCGATCGGGATCCTCGGTGCGACGGTCATGCCGCACAATCTTTACCTGCACTCTTCAATTGTGCAGACGCGGAAATACGAACAGACCGGGTCCGGCAAAGCGGAGGCAATCAAGTTTGCCACGATCGACTCGACCATGGCTTTGATGTTCGCATTGTTTATTAACGCGGCGATTCTCGTGGTTTCCGCGGCGACCTTTCACAACTACGGCCGGCATGACGTGGCCGAGATCCAGGACGCATACAAGCTCCTTTCGCCAATGCTCGGTGTGCCAATCGCGAGCGTTTTGTTTGCGTTCGCATTGCTCGCCTCGGGCCAGAACTCAACCCTTACCGGCACGCTCGCGGGTCAAATCGTCATGGAAGGTTTTCTCAATATTCGCTTGCGACCGTGGCTGCGCCGGCTGATCACACGATTGATCGCGATCGTCCCGGCCGTGATTACGGCAGCGATGTTCGGTGCGAGCGGCACAGCGAAACTGCTTTTGCTCAGCCAGGTCATTCTCAGCTTACAGCTTTCGTTTGCCGTGATTCCGCTCGTCGCGTTTACGAGCGATCGCCGTAAGATGGGAGAGTTCGTTTCCCCGGTTTGGTTGCAAACGCTCGCCTGGCTGGCCGCCACACTCATTGTCTTCTTGAACGCGAAGTATCTGGCTGATTGGTCTGGGTTGAGCGCGTGGATCGCGCGCCTGTTGTAGCGATGTATCGCAAGATCCTGGTCGCCTTAGAAAACAGTCGCGCCGATGAAACGCTCCTGCCGCACATTACCGAGCTGGCGAAACTGCACGGCGCGGCTTTACTGCTCGTCCACGTCGCAGACGGGTTCGTCGCGCGCAATTACGAGCAACTCGGTTTGGCCGAGTCGCAGGAAATGAAAGAGGATCGCGCCTATCTGAAAACGGCAGCGGAAGATTTGCGCGCGCGCGGGCTTGACGTGGACACGTTTCTAGCACTCGGCGATCCAGCGGACGGCATTTTGAAAGCGGCGGAAGATCAGCAATGCGATCTGATCGCGATGACCGCGCACGGGCATCGGTTGCTAGGCGATTTGCTCTTCGGCAGCACGATCCATCATGTCCGGCACAAAGCGCAGGTGCCGGTGCTGCTGGTCCGTGCCGGCACGTGATCTGTCGCGGCGACCTGCGATCGTTGCTACAGAGTTTGCTCAAATCTGGCCGCACGACTACTAGAGAGCGGTGAAGGTTTGTTTCCTCACCAATGAGTATCCGCCGCACATCTACGGCGGTGCCGGCGTGCACGTCGGCTATCTCTCGCGTGAGCTGGCGAAAACGATCGATGTCGACGTTCGCTGCTTCGGCGATCAGCGAGTCAGAAAGGGCAGGCTGACAGTCACTGGCTATGATCTTGATACAGAGAATTTTAGTTGCCCAAAGCCGTTGCGCTCAGTCTTCGGCGCAGTGCGGCGCTGCACCGACTTCAACACGACAAACATTGATGCCGATCTTGTTCACTGCCACACGTGGTACAGCCATTTCGGGGGGATATTGGCGAAACTGAACTACGGGATTCCGCTCGTCATCACGACGCACTCGCTCGAGCCGTTGCGTCCATGGAAACGCGAGCAGCTGGCCGGCGGTTATGATTTCTCGCTCTGGATCGAGCGGACCGCGCTAGGCATGGCCGACGCGATCATCGCGGTTTCGAACGACACCAGCCAGGACATCACTCGTTTATTCAATGTCGATCCTGCGCGCGTGCACGTGATCCACAATGGCATCGACCTCGAAGAATACCGGCCGGTAAAATCAACCGACGCGCTGAAGCGCCACCGAATCGATCCGGCCAGACCGTACCTGCTATTCGTCGGCCGGATCACGCGGCAAAAAGGAATCGTTCATCTTGTGCGCGCGATTCAGTTCATGGACAAAGAGTTCTCAATCGTGCTTTGTGCCGGCGCGCCGGACACGCCAGAGATCGCAGTCGAAATGAAAGAAGCGCTGGAACAGGCGAAGGCGCAACGCTCTGACGTCATTTGGATTGAAGAGATGCTCGACCGCCGCGCCGTGGTCGAATTATACGCCCACGCCGCGGTCTTCTGTTGCCCGTCAATTTACGAGCCGTTCGGTATCATCAATCTCGAGGCAATGGCGTGCGGCACCGCAGTCGTGGCAAGCGCGGTCGGCGGAATCAAGGAAGTCGTCGTCGACGGCGAGACTGGCTATCTCGTGGCGCTTGAGCAAATGCAGGAGAGCCCATTCGAGCCGCTCAATCCGGAAAAATTCTCGCGCGAACTCGCCAAGCGCATCAATCAGCTCATGCAAGATCGATACTTGCGCGAAAAATTTGGACGCGCCGGCCGTAAACGCGCCGAAGAATACTTCAGTTGGGCCGCCATCGCGCGCGAAACGATCAATCTCTATCAGTCGATTCTAGAAAGGTGCAAAGCGCGTCGAACTTCAGAATCTCAGTAGTAAAGTAAGGGGATGGGAGTCTGGGACACTCAGGCATGAAACTCTTCGGGCGCGGCGATTCGGGGGGATTAAAGGGCAGCAGACTTTTTCGTTATGGCTGGAAGATCGCACTCCTGGCGCTCATTGTTGGCTGCGGGCTGGCCGTCGTCCTCTTTTACGGCGCATGGGCTGCAACATTTGACATGAAGAAGGTCGGCCAAATGCCCGAGCGCAACACCGTGTTCGATGTGGACGGCAAGATTTACAGTCGTCTTGCCGGTGCGAACCGCCTGAAGGTTTCGTTGAATGAAGTGTCGCCCTTGTTTATCGATGCATTGCTCACGCGCGAGGACACGCGCTTTTACCAGCATCCGGGCGTGGACTGGCGCGGAATTTTGCGCGCGCTCGTCCGCGATGTCCTGAGCGGCTCGGCCAAGGAAGGCGCTAGCAGCATCACTCAGCAGCTCGCGCGCAATAGTCTGCCGCTCGGTGGACGCACACTGAGCCGGAAAATTCTTGAGGCGATGGTCGCGTTTCGCATCGAGCAGCTGTTTACGAAGCAGCAAATCCTCGAGCTCTATATCAACCGCATTTACTTCGGCGCCGGCTGCTACGGCGTCGAAACTGCATCACAAGCCTATTTCGGCAAAAGCGCTTCGAAGCTGAATCTCACCGAGGCTGCGCTGCTCGCCGGGCTTATCCGCAGTCCGAATCGATTTTCGCCGCTGAAAAATCCCGAGGGCGCGGCGGCGCAGCGTGATGCAGTGCTCGACCGCATGGTTGAATTGAAAAAGATTTCCGCTGCTGAGGCGCGGCAGGCGAAGGCCGCAAAAATTCCG
>DASQXY010000123.1:0-10182 GCA_035639455.1 Chthoniobacterales bacterium
TTTCGGCGGGTGACCGGCGCACGCCGATCGCAATGACTTCGGGATCGCGCAAGACCCATGCGGCGAGCCGCTCGATTTCCGGCGGCAACGTCGCGGAAAACAAAAGCGTTTGTCGATCGTTCGACAAATTTTCGACAATCCGGCGCACGTCCGGGAGAAATCCCATGTCGAGCATGCGGTCGACCTCGTCGAGCACGAGGATGTTCACGTCACGAAAATGGAGTGTGCCCTGTCCCACGTGATCGAGCAGACGCCCGGGCGTAGCAATGACGACATCGACGCCGCGCTTCAATTCCTCGCGTTGTTTGCCATAACCGACGCCACCGTGAATCACAGTCGCACGGACGTCAGTGAACCGGCCGTAATCGCGAAACGCCGTCTCGACCTGCGCCGCGAGTTCGCGCGTAGGCTCGAGCACTAGACAGCGAAATTTTCCATGCCGGCCTAACAAGGTCAGAATCGGCAGCGCGAATGCCGCAGTCTTACCGGTGCCGGTCTGTGCCGTGCCGATCAGGTCCTTGCTGGCAAGAATAATCGGGAACGCGCGGAGTTGGATCGGAGTCGGCTCGCTGAATCCCATCGCCTGCGTGCCGCGCACGACTTCCGGGGAGAGTCCGAAGTGATTGAATGACACGACGAGAGGTTAGTTTCTCATACAATGGACGCAAAGGATCGCAACGGGATTGTGCAACAGCGAGCTTAGCGACCGTGGTGGCCGTTGTGGGAGAATGCCATCGACTGGAGAACAGTAAGAGATGTCTCGACTTTGCTCGACATGACAAAGGTTTTTGTCCTCGCGGATACTCACAACAAACTACCGCAAAAAGTTGTCGATCTTGCCCGGAGCGCGGATGAGATCTGGCACTTGGGCGATGTTTGCGCTGAAGCGATTCTCGATGAGCTCCGCGCTATCGGGCCGCCAGTTACAATTGTGCACGGGAATTGCGATTCGATCAACGAATGGCCGCTGGTTGTCGATCTGATGCGCGACGGACTGAGTTTTCGGCTGCAACACGTGCCGCCGACGCGTCCACCGGAAGATGTCGATGTTGTTTTACACGGTCACACGCACGTGCCGCGAAACGAAAAACGAGGAAACGTTCTGTTCCTAAATCCTGGCTGCGTCACGCGACCAAACCGGGGCGCGCCACCAAGCGTAGCATGGCTGGAAATTGCCGATGGAAAAGTGAACTGGGTCGTGGTGCCACTACGTGCCGGAACATAAGACTTCGCCCGATGTGGGCAGGGGAGATCTCCTCCGCTGTTTTCATCGTCTTAGCGCGTGCAACCCCGCTGGGTGCACCGACTAAAGCCTATGTTCCTTGCGACTTTCGCCCGAACCAGCGACGCTTCTTCGGCTTCGTTTCTACCGGCGCCGGCGTGGGAGCGCCTGGCTCGGCTGGCTTCACCGTAGCTTCCTCGCTCTTTGCTTCCGCACGTTTTGGCTCTTCGCGCTTCGGCTCTTTCGGCTTCGCCTCAGGTTTGGGCTGTTTCCGTTTTGCCTTCTTTTCTTCGGTTGGCTTTTCTTCGACTACGATGGCGGCATCGATCCATTCGATAAACGCCATGCGAGCGGAATCACTTTTGCGCTGGCCGAGCTTGATAATGCGCGTGTAACCGCCGTTGCGCTCGGCCGATGCCGGCGCAATTTCGTCGAACAACTTCTTGACCGCGTCTTTGTGGCGCAAAACTGACAATGCGTTGCGCCGGGCGTGAAGGGAGCCGTTTTTTCCCAGCGTCACCATCCGATCAGCGAGCGGACGCACCGCCTTGGCCTTGGCCAAAGTCGTTTTAATACGCCGGTGCTGGATCAAGCTGCAAACCTGGTTGGTCAGCAGCGCCCTGCGGTGCTCGGCCGTGCGGCCGAGTTTCACCGTTTTCTTTTGATGTCGCATCGCCTTTCTGGCGGCCTAACCAATGGCTATTTCCGCTCAGTCGTAACCGCCTGGGCGCCGTTTGCAGTCTGACCGTCCACTCCCGCAGGCGTTTCCACCAAGCCAGGTTCGAATTTCATTCCGAGACTGAGGCCAAGCTGCTGGAGCTTGTCCTTGATCTCGTTGAGCGATTTCTTGCCGAAGTTACGATACTTGAGCATCTCGGCCTCAGTTTTCTGCGCGAGCTGGCCAACCGTGGTGATGTTTGCGTTGTTCAAGCAATTGGCCGCGCGGACGCTGAGCTCGATCTCGTTCACGCTCATGTTCAGCAGCTTCTTGAGCTTAATGTTTTCTTCGCTCACGCCGGCTGGCGTTTCGTCGAACTCGATCACCTCCTCGTTGAAGTTCACGAACACATCGAGGTGATGCCGCAGAATCGCGGAGGCTTGAAGCAACGCGTCATCCGGAGTCAAGCGTCCGTCCGTCCAGATTTCGAGAATCAACTTGTCGTAGTCGGTGCGCTGACCAACGCGCGTGTTCTCGACGGCATATTTTACCCGCGTCACTGGCGAGAAAATCGAGTCGATCGGAATCAGGCCAATTGGCTGATCCGGCCGTTTGTTTTCGTCGCCGGTGGCGAAACCGCGGCCGACGCGCAGTTCGAGTTCAGCGTCAAACTTGTGCTTCTTGTCGAGGGTGCAGATCAATTGCTTCGGATTCAGCACCTCGAAGCCTTGAATCGTCTGAATCTCGCCCGCCGTCACTTCGCCTTCCTTGTTCACGGTCAGCGAAAGTTTTTTTGGCTCGTGATCCTGCCCGTCGACTTTGAATTTCACCTTCTTAAGGTTCAGCACGACGTCGGTCACGTCCTCAACCACGCCGGGCAACGTGGCGAACTCGTGCTGAGCGCCGGTGATTTTCACGGCGGTGATGGCAGCACCTTCGAGTGAGGAAAGCAGCACGCGCCGGAGAGAATTTCCGACGGTGTGACCGTAGCCGGCTTCAAATGGCTCGGCGGTAAACTTGGCGTATGTATCTGTGGCCGTGCTCTCGTCTTTGACGAGCGTCTTCGGCATTTCAAAACGACCGTAACGAACTGGCATAACTAATTTGCGATTGCCGATTTGCGATTTGGAGAAGACGCAAGTAGCGCCGTTTGAAAATCGAAAATCTTAAATCTGCAACTCCTTTCGCCGGGTTCCCCCTGGCGAGTGCGGCTTCGCGTCCAGCGACGGAAACCCAGGGACCAACGGCGTAATTACAAAAACTCGCTGCGGAGGGTGGAATAAAGAGCAATCCGGCGATTTTGCAAGTCGGAACATAGGCCTCTGGCCTGTGCGGCCAGCCGACATGTTGTCTGCTGGTTTCAGTAATGCAGCGGAGTGCCACTCCGATTACCGCAGAGGCGGACGCCTACGTTCCGGCGATCTCGTCCGGCAATTCGTTGGATGTCGATCTGTTCGGGAAATGCGCGGCCAAAGCGTGGCCGATCTCGGCGATAGCTTCGACCAGCGCATCAGTGAAGTTCTCGTCCCGAAAATGTATCTGCATCCGCCGGATAAGGCGCTGCCACAGGTCGTCGCCACATTTCTCGTGAATGGCTTTGTCGCCGACGACGGCGAACTTACGCGCACGCGGCGCGACAAAGAGAAGGACACCATTGCGGTTCGCGGTGCGGTGCATACCGAGCCGCTGAAATTGTTTCTGTGCCGCCCGTAACGGGTCGCCGGCGAGTTTGCCGCGCTGAATGTGAACGCGGATCTCGCCGGATGTTTTTGCCTCTGCCTCCCGGATCGCCCGCACGATGCGATCGTGCTCGAGCTTGCTCAGAAATTGTTTCGTCCGCATGGCTTACCAACTCGATCCTGCACCGCCCCCCCCAAAACTTCCGCCGCCACCGCTGAACCCGCTGAAACCTCCTCCGCCTGATGACCAACCGCCACCCGAACTCCAGCCGCCGCCGATCGGAATAAACACGGGACCGCCGCGCCGCGAGGAATAGCCGTAGCCGCTCATCCGGCGGATCAATCGTGACATCGCAATCAACAGTAAAACAAAGATGATGAAGAACAAAAAGGCCGGGGTGGGCGTCTTAGGCCGGTGCTCGGCGACTGTCCGACCGCTGCCACGATATTCCGCGCGAATCGCGGCGAGAATCGAATTGATCCCTTCGCCGACGCCGCCTTCATAATCGCCAGCGCGAAAGTGCGGTTTTATCCGGTATTCGGTGATGTTGAATGCCACAGCGTCGGGCAGCGCGCCTTCCAAACCGTAACCGACCTGGATGAACATCTTGCGGTCCTGCACGAAAACGAAAAGCACCACGCCATTGCGCCGCCCTTCTTGTCCGACTCCCCAGGCTTGCGCGACGCGCTGCGTGTAATCGGCGATATCCGAATCGCTTTGCATTTTCGGGAACACCGCGACAACGACCTGGTTCGAAGTTTCGCGCTCGAATTGCGCGAGCTGTTCGTTGAAATCCACCGCCGCCGATTTCGAAACAACACCGGCGTAATCGTTGAAGTAGCGGTCGGGCTTCGGCGGAATTACTTCGGCAGCGTCGATCGTTGTCGCGGCCGGGACCAAGAACAGCGCCACCATGAGGTGGATTGCGTTCGCCGAACGCATTGACAACCGATGGCGGCGCAGCCGCGACTTCATAACATCGCGCTCGGAGAACGCGATCCACCTAAGATCGACATCTACGGGGACGCCGCTGGCGAAACCGCCGGCGGCGGCGAACCGAAATTAAACTGCACTGCCGGCGGCCGTTCCGCGCCGGCCGTGGCGGTAAAGAAGGGGCGCGACGAAAAACCAAACATGCCGGCGATCATGTTGGTCGGGAAACTGCGCACGGCGGTGTTGTATGTTTGCACAGCGTTGTTGAAGTTGCCGCGCTCGACTGAAATGCGGTTCTCGGTGCCCTCGAGTTGCGCCTGTAAGCTGAGGAAATTCTGGTTCGCGCGCAGCTCCGGGTAACGTTCCACCACGACGAGCAAGCGTGAGAGTGCGTTGCTTAACTGCCCCTGTGCCGCCTGAAACTGTTCGAGTTGCGCGGCATCAGTGGGCGCTTTGTTCGGGTCGAGCTGCACCCGGCCGACGCTGGCGCGGGCGTTGGTCACTTCCACGAGTGTCGATTTCTCGAAGTTAGCCGCGCCTTGTACAGTGTTCACCAGGTTTGGAATTAAATCGGCGCGGCGTTGATACACGTTTTGCACCTGTGCCCATTGTTGATCGACGCTCTGTTGCAGACGCACGAGCCGGTTGTAAGTCCCGCCAAAGGACAGAGCGACGACAAGGCCAATAAAGAGCAGAATGACAATCAACCCGCCGCAGCCAATCGCGAACTTGTTCATAAGATGGAGAGTTTTATGAGGCGAGCACGGTTAAGGAAACGCGGCAGTAAGTCAATCGCGTTGCAGGTCAGCAACGTTCCTAGGTGCCTTTTCCGAGCACGAGCCGCAGAAATTCCGCATCCGAAAATTTGCCGCCCTCGCCTTGTCTCACGATCAGCGCACGCAAAGACGGGATGATGAACAAGCGCTGATGACCCGAGCCGAGCGCGACCACCATATCGGGCGGGGCGGCCGCGCAAATGCAGGCGCCGCTCCAGCCGGCACGGTCCAATGAGAGATCGATTTCTTTTTCCATGTCGACTTCACGGGCAAACGGCGCCTGCGCGTTGAGCCAAAAGGTGAGGCCGTAGGCTGGATTCGTGTTCGAGCCGATGAACGCCTGGCGTAACCAATCGGCCGACACAATTTGGCGGCCATGGTAGTTGCCGCGTCCAAGCACGAGCTCGCCGAAGTGCGCCCATTCGCGCGCCGTCAGCTCAAAGCCGGACGCCGGCAGTGGATTGCCGCGCCGGTCCTTTTTGAAATCCAGCTTGTAGAGACCGAGCGGATTGAGCACGTGTTGCTGGATGTAAGAGATCGTCGAGCGGCCGTTGAGTTTGCGGCGCAGCAATTCGCAAAAAATCTGGAGATGGCTAGGCCCATATGTAAATACGAGGCCGGGCGGAGCGAGAAGGGGCAAGCGGATTGCCGCGGCATCGCGGTCGCGGATCGATTCGCGATGCAAAAATGATGCTCCTTCGATTCCATCGGTCGCGTTGAGCAACTCGCGGATCGTAATCTGCGATTTCCGTGGATCATTCTTCCATTCAGTGATGGTATCAGCGACGCGGTCGTCGAGCCGAAGAAGCCGGGCTTGCGCCGCGATGAGCGCAGCAATTCCCCAGAAGCTTTTCGTGCCGCTGAAAATGGGCAAACGACGTTCGGGCACGCCACCGTGCGCGTAATGCTCGAAAACAGTGCGACCATTTTGCATGACGAGCATGGACATGCCCGTGTGGCTCTCCGAGTATTTCGCCGCCCGCGCACAATCGCTCGGTTTGATATCGGCGAACGCGCTTGTCGATCTTAGGAGCGCGAGTGCGGCAATGAAGTGGACTGGGTAGCGCACGGCTCTCGCGTGTTGCTTTCGGCGTTGAGCCGAAACAATCTTTTGACAACTTCGCGATTGCGAGACGCAATCGCCAGCACGCGAGACGCGTGCGCTCCCCAGCCGCTGCTGTGCCACGTCGTCTATGACGCCGACGCGCTTGTCGCTCTCGCAGGCGCATTCGTGGAGCGCGGCGTGACCGGCAAATAGCGTTTCCGCAACTCCTCGGCATTCGGCAGTTCATCGAGACTGCGCAACCCGAAATGATCGAGAAAGGACTCGGTCGTTTGATAAAGCAACGGCCGACCTGGAATATCTGCCCGCCCGGCGATCTTCACCAACCCCCGCTCCAGCAATGTTTGCAAGACTCCGTCGATGCTGACGCCGCGCACGGCTTCGACCTCCGCGCGCGTGATCGGCTGGCGGTAAGCGATAATGGCGAGGGTTTCCAACGCTGGCGCGCTCAACCGCGCCGGGCGCGGCATCGGGAAAAGCTCGCGTACCCAGCGCGCGTACTGCGGGTCCGTTGCCAGCTGCCAGCCCTCGGCTTGTTCGACGAGCTGAAACGCGCGGTGTTGCTCGACATATTCAATCTTAAGCTCCTGAAGTGCCGTGGCGACTTCGGCCGCGCGCACCTTGGTGAATTCGTTAGGCGGAAATTCATTGCCGCCATCGGCACGGCGTAAAAGATCGACAATCTCGTTGGCCGAAATCGGTTTCTGCGCGCTGAAGAGGAGAGCTTCGACGACGCGGTTGAGACTCATATGTCCCATGGGTCGTATCGTGTCCTATGCTCCAATCGCGCTCTGGATCGCCTCGACGATACGATTGGCGTGCTTGTCGATCTCGTCGAACTCGCGGCCCTCGATAAGTAGACGGATCTTCGGCTCGGTCCCGGAATATCGCAGCAGGATCCGCCCCTTGCCCGCGAGCTCGCGCTCGATTTCATCGCGCAATCTCACAACCTCCGATAATTGTTCGATTGGCGGCTTCACTTTCACCTCCAGATTGCGCTGGGCCTGCGGGTATTTTTTCAGGCACGTTTTCAGTTTGCTGAGCGGCTGGCCAGTCGCATGCATGATACGCAAGATCTGGAGCGCGCTGATAATGCCGTCGCCGGTGGTGGTGAAATCGCGGAAGATGATGTGCCCGCTTTGTTCGCCACCGAGGTTCAGGTTGCGCGCGAGCATCTCCTCAATGACGTAACGATCGCCTACTTTGGTCCGTACCACTTTGCCGCCGTGCTCGCCGAGTGTTTCATCCAGACCAAAGTTGCTCATTACCGTCGCAATTAATGTCTTGTCGCGGAGCTGGCCGTTGTCGAGGAGATCGAGCGCCGCGATAGCCAGAATCTCGTCGCCATCGACAATTTCACCGTCCTCATCACAAAGCAGTACCCGGTCGGCATCGCCGTCGTGAGTGATGCCGACATCCGCGCCACTCATTTTCACGATCCGCTGGATTTCCTCCGGATGCGTGCTGCCGCAGCCGTCGTTGATGTTCATCCCGTTCGGCTCTTGGTGCGCCAGCGCAACCTCCGCCCCGAGCTCGCGCAGAACACACGGCGTCGATTTGTAGGCTGCGCCGTTCGCAACATCGACGGCCACGCGCATTCCTTCGAGCGACATTTTTTTCGGGAAACTTACCTTGGCGAACTCGACGTAACGGCCGAGCGCGTCGTCAATGCGTGCGGCGCGCCCGATTTTTCCGGCGGTCGGCCGCACATTATCAATCTCGCCCGTGAATACGAGCTGCTCGATTTGCTCTTCCACCTGGTCATCGAGTTTGTAGCCGTCGTGCCGGAAAAATTTGATCCCGTTGTCTTCATAGGGGTTGTGAGAGGCCGAGAGGACGATACCGGCATCGGCGCGGAGCGAGCGTGTTATGTAAGCAACGCCGGGCGTGGGAAGCGGACCAATGAGAAGCACATCCACACCGAGCGATGTGATTCCGGCGACGAGGGCGTTCTCGAGCATATAACCGGAGAGTCGCGTGTCCTTGCCGAGGACAATCTTCGGGCGCGCACCCTCAGAACTCGTGCGCGGGTTAAGCTGCGTGAAAACGTGAGCGGCGGCGCGACCGAGTTTGAGCGCAGTTTCAGCCGTGACCGGTTCGACGTTCGCGATGCCGCGAACTCCGTCGGTGCCGAAGATCTTTTTCACCGGCTTCATGGGCTAATTGAAACGCGGAAACTGGATGCGCAATAGCGAAACTTCCCCGTCGTTGTCGCTCTTGCGCCGGTGATCGCCGTCACTGCTTCGAGCCATCGCCGCTCGCACCGTCACTGCTCGTTTTTGCGGCGTTCATCTCATTAATTTTGCGGTGGAGCGTGCGGCGGCTGATGCCGAGTTTCTTTGCCGCAGCGGTGACGTTGCCGTTGGTCGTCGCCAGCGCTTGGAGAATAAGCTTTTTCTCGGTCTCATGCAGATCGAGTGGACTGGATTTGGGGCCGAAGGCTTTTGCGGGTGAAATGCCGCGGGGCAATGTGGCGCCGGCTGCTTGCCGCACTGCGGGCGGCAGATCGCGTAACGTAATTCTCGGACCCGTTGCCATAACGACACCATGCTCGATCGCGGTGCGCAATTCGCGGACATTGCCCGGCCAATCGTAAGTCAGCAGCCCGTTCATGGCCTCCGGCGTAAGATCGACCATCGGCTTTTCGTTTGTCTTCGCGAAATGCCGTATGAACGAATGCGCGAGCAGCGGGATATCGTCCTTGCGTTCCCGCAACGGCGGCATCGTAATGCGCACTACATTGAGCCGAAAATAAAGATCGTCGCGGAATTTTCCATCCCGCACCAGCGTCTCGAGATTCTTGTTCGTCGCGGCGATCAGGCGGACGTCAGCACGCAAAGTCTGATTTCCACCGACGCGCTCGAACGCGCGCTCTTCGCTGATCACGCGCAGCAGTTTCACCTGCGTGCTCGGAGGGATTTCGGCAACTTCATCGAGAAAAATCGTGCCGCCGT
The DNA here is from genome assembly GCA_035639455.1 of Chthoniobacterales bacterium. GTDB lineage: Bacteria > Verrucomicrobiota > Verrucomicrobiia > Chthoniobacterales > UBA10450 > AV17. The sequence goes on from DASQXY010000123.1 coordinate 9,287, forward strand.
TCGCTTGTTCGAAGCGGCCAATACGCCGCTCGTGCGCACCGGTAAACGCGCCTTTCTCATGACCGAATAACTCGCTCTCGAGCAGCGTGGGCGACAATGCCGCGCAATGTACGACAACGAACTTTGCTTTGTTGCGCCGGCTCAGGTTGTGAATCGCATGTGCAGCCAGTTCTTTGCCCGTCCCGCTTTCGCCTTCTATCAAAACATTCGCCGAAGAGGGTGCCACCTGTTTGATCGTGTCGAGTACTTCGTGCAGCGCCGCGGATTCGCCAATCATGTTCTCAAGTCCAAACCGCTCATCAACCTGCTGACGTAGCGTGCGGTTCTCCTGCTCGAGCTTGCGACCGCGCAGAGCGCGTGCGATGAGCAGCTCGATTTTGTCGAGATTGAGCGGCTTGGTCACAAAATCGTAAGCGCCGCGTTTCATCGCCTCCACCGCGGTATCGACTGAGCCATAGGCAGTCATCATGACGCAGATCGGCGGTTGCGACATTTTGAGTGCACGATCGATCAGTTGCATCCCATCCTCGCTGCCAAGACGTAGATCTGTCAGCAACACGTCAACCTGCTCCCGCTCGAGCACGCTCATTGCACCAGCAATCTCACCAGCGACGTAGACATCGTAATCGTTCTCCAGGAGTCGGCGCAGACCGTCACGGGTGTGCTTTTCATCATCAACAATCAACACGGTCGGCTGCATCGGGAGACAAATGTGGCTGCGCCATTTATTCTCACTCAACTCGGCGCCGCCTCAACGGGGAAACTCATAAACGCGATCAAGCCGCACGAAACCGTTCGTGTAAGGAACATTGGTTTCGATCGCAACGGCTAGCTAGCCGAATTGTCTCTTTGAGGAGGTGCGCGACCCCAAATACGCCGAGGCGAGACGCTAAATC
>DASQXY010000124.1:0-4326 GCA_035639455.1 Chthoniobacterales bacterium
CCGCGACTCCGGGCAAATCTTCGAACGGTCGGCTCTCGATCGCGCTGGTGTTGCCGGTAATGCCGATCGCGGTCCGCGTCGCACCGGCGACCGGATGAGCCCGCAATCCCTTTGCCTCGATCACTTCCACCACGCCGTCGACCTCATCGGCCGTGGCGTTCGCCTTCATTACAATCAGCATATTTGACCGCTTACATTGATTCGCCCGGCACAACGAGCGGGTCACAAATCAGCCCCAGAAAAGGCAAAGTGCAACTGCGCGGGCACCGCGCTTGGTAACCAGAATGAAACTTTCGCGGTGATCCGGCCGCTGGCCCGGCCGCGCGCCTGCAGTCGCGATCGCGAGCCGCTAACCTGTAGCCATCGGGCCTGTGGCCCGTCCGCCGCCAAGCATACCGCGAGCGCGCCTACTACGTCGCTAACCTCAAGGTCGATCCAATGCTTGATGATCTTCGCGGGCAGCCGCGCTTCGAAGCACTCGTGCAAAAAGTCTTCGCGCCTAAATCATAAAGATCCGCAATCGCGGTGCTTCACTGCCTCAGCGGGAGCACGCGCAGCAACGCGTAGCATTTCAGATTTGTCGTCAGCTGGATCGATTCGATAGACGAATCCGCGGAGATATTTCACGATTTTCGTGCGACCCGCCCGTTCTGCACATGCAATCGCCGCCCAAAATCGACATGGTGTAGTCGATGAAGTTGCGCCGCAGCCTCACGCTCTTCGACGTGGCATTGTTTTTCGTAATCGTCTGCACGAATCTGCAATGGGTCGCGACGGCGGCGGCCGCGGGACCCACATCGCTCCCCGTTTGGCTCATCGGGTGCGCGGCGATGTTCGTTCCGGTTTCCGTCGCGGTAATGTGGCTTTCATGGAAGTATCCCGACGAGGGTGGCATGTACATGTGGACCAAGCGCGCCTTTGGTCCGTTTGCAGGATTCATGACGGGTTGGACCTACTGGTGCACGAACCTGCCTTATTTTCCTGCGTTGTTGTACTTCACTGCAGGTAATGCGCTTTTTATCTCCGGGGCAAACCCAGATCGTCTTTCCGGCTCTCCTGTGTACTTCGTCGCCGTTTCGTTAGGCTGTTTTGCCATCGCGACGACCCTGAACGTTTTGGGTCTGGATATCGGGAAATGGCTCACAAATGTCGGCGCCTTCAGCCGTTTCGCGGTGACTTTTTTGTTGATTGGCCTGGGCACCGTCGCGTGGGTAAAATTTGGTCCTGCCACGCGGATTACCGCGCAGACCATACGTCCGAGTTTGCAGCTCAAGGACATCATCTTTTGGTCTGTCATAGCGTTTGCATGGACCGGCGCCGAATCGGCGCCACTGATGGCAGGCGAAGTGAAAGATGCCCGTCGATGCTTGCCCCTGGGGCTTGCGATCGCCGCGCTGCCGATCGCTGCCATCTACATTTTGGGAACAGCCGCGGTGTTGGCCGTCGTCCCGGCTGCGCACGTGAGCGGCCTGTACGGCGTCATGCAGGCGATCGCGCAGGTTGCAACGGCGATCCACGTTCCGGTGCTCACGACAGTCGCCGCACTCCTCGTAACGATGAGTTGTCTCGCGAGCGTCGGCGCATGGCTCGGAGCCGTAGCGCGCATTCCGTTTGTCGCGGGAATCGATCGCTATCTTCCCGATGCGTTCGGCCGAATGCATCCGCGCTGGCATTCGCCTGTTGCTGCGATTCTGACGCAAGTCGGGATCTCAGGGATTTTTATCGTCCTAGGGCAAGGCGGCACGACAGTGAAGGGCGCGTACGACGTGCTCGTCAGCTCGTCTGTGCTTATCACAATGGTGCCGTTTCTGCTGCTTTTCGCATCAGCGATCAAACTTCGAGCGACGCCGCTGGTGGCAATTGCCGCCAGTATCGGTCTTTTCACGACGATCAGCTCGTTGATACTTTCGGCATTTCCGTCACCCGACGAGCCGAACAAGCCGCTCGCAGTAGCGAAGACTGTCGGTTTTACAGGATTCATGCTGGGCAGCGGCGCGGTGTTCTATTACATCGGCAGCCGCAGGCAGCAGGCGGCTCGCGCATGCTGCGTCGATTGAGTAGCGTGCAAAGAGGCGCGCAGCTTCCGAGACAAACTAGTGGTGCGACTATCGAAGCCGCGCCGCGGTTTATTTCTTCTCCGGCGAAAAGCTGCCGTTTCCCTCGTCGAGGTAGATGGCGGAGCCGACGCGCGAAATCTTGAGCGATTGGCGCCAGGTGCCGGAGGGGAAGCTTTTCGTCGCATCGAGTGTATCGGTCTTCGCCTCGGGCACGCGCGCGGCGCCGCTCAGGGCTTCGATTAAGACGCGCCCGTCCATCGCCGGCGGGTTAATACCGAGGATCGCGCAGATGGTCGGGGCGAGATCGACATTGCCGGTTGGCAGCTCGTCTGTCCGGCCGTGGCGAAAATCGGGACCGACCGCGATGAGCGTGTTATGCATGTCAAACCTGCTCAGTGTAACGTGCGTCCCCTCGCCGGCTTTTCTCTGCCAATCGGCATCGATCAGCCCGGGAACGCCGAACGGGTTCTGTTTTTGATTCCAACGAAATGCCATCGCCACGTCGGCCGCGCGTGGGTTATCGATCATCGCGTCGGCGAGGCTAAACGTGCCGGGCAATTTCTCGCGCGTGAAAATCACACCGGCAAAATCGGACTGCTGTAGAAACTCGACGAGCCGGCGCGTCACATCGCGCTCGTGGCCGATCACATAAAACAAAACAGTGCCGCCGTTTCCGGCGAGCATGATCTGGCCGCGCTGCGGCGACGCCGCAAATTCGGTCGCAATGTCGAATCCCGCGTCTCTCAGGATTTTCCGAAGATCAACTGCGCGCTCGATCGTCGAAAATCCGTGATCGGAAACGACGAAAATGTCTGTTGAGGATCGCAACCCTCGGCGGTCGAGCACGTGAAGGACGCGGGCGAGATTGTCATCACTGGATTTTAGCGCCGCCACGGCGGCAGGAGATCCCGGCGCGGTATCATGCTGAGTGCCGTCCGGTTCGCTCAGCCAGAGGGACGAGAAATCGGCGACATCATCTTTCCAAAGGACCTTGGTCAGCGCCCTAGTCGTCCAGGAGTCTTTCTGCGTAAAGCGCTTTGGGAACGCACGGAGTAACGTCACAATATTCGGCAGCGCGTCGGCCGGCCGCATCTGGCCGAGAAACAGCACAGCCGAACCTTTGTCGCGCGCCCGATCGAGCTTTCGATCTTGTAGCAGGCCAACCGTTTTTGCGGTGGCGATGATGGTACGTCGGCCGGATCCACGCACGAGTTCGGCCAGCGTTGGCACTGCGAGGTATTTTCCGCCATACACTTGGTCCGCTTTGCTGATTACCGCCGCGTTCTCGACGTCGATGACCTCGTGCTCGTCGATTTCCGGCCGGTACTCGTGATTCGCCAGGATTCCTGAGTGGCCGGGATAAACGCCCGTTGCCATCGCTGTCCCATTTACCTCGGTGGCACTCGGGTAAACGGAATGGTGATTGCGAAACGTGACGCCCTGGTGAGCAAGCTTCCACAGCGTCGGCGTGTGCTGTTCGCTTATCATGTCCGGCCGCATTCCATCCCAGACCACCACCACGACACGACGCGGCGTTGCGTTGTCAGCTGCAACCAACTCCGCCCATGCAATACCGGAAAGAAGGAAAACGAAGATTGACAGGTAACGATGCGATCCGCGGCTGCGCATCCGCGAACGATAATCGGCCAATGCACACTGACGAGCGAAGGTTGACCGTTCGTGCGGTCACTTTAGCGTGGCGGCGACGATGCGGACGCTGCTTGTGCTGCTCACAGCCGTGCCGCTAGTCGTCAGCGCCGCCGATCAATTGATTCCAAGTGATGACGGGACGACTTGGCTGTACGAGCTGACCGAAGAAGCGGGCGCGAAGTTCGCGTTCGCCCCAGGCACAGCCGGCCCCGATGGAAAAATTCACCGCCTCGCCGCATATCGACTCAGCGGAATCGAAAACCTGGATGGGCAACGCCTACTCAAGTTCGAAATGCACCGGGACGGCATTGTGACGAATACCGACCTGATGACCGTCGATGACCGCGAGATTCTTTGTCGCGGGCGAATTGACGCGAACGGCGAGCTCACGCGTCTCGATCCGCCGCAGCCGATTATTTCGGCGCCGCTGGAGACCAATGCAAACTGGGAATTCCGCGGGAAAATCGGAGACAGCAACGTGCAGCAGCAGTACGCCGTTGTCGGCGAGGAAGATGTCGATGTACCGGCGGGGAAATTTCACGCGTTCCACATTCACGGTGAGCAGAGCGCGCCATTGCCGATGACCATCGACCGGTGGTTTGCGAACGGCGTCGGGATT
>DASQXY010000125.1:0-4141 GCA_035639455.1 Chthoniobacterales bacterium
ACGATCGCGGGAATCTTCTCCGCCTGCGCGATGTAAGCCGTCAATTTAACGACTTCGGCTATTCCAAGCAGCCCGATATCCGGTACTCCGGGCGGTTTGCGATCGAGTGCGTAGCGCGCTGAATTTGCTATCGGCTTAAACGTTGAGGAACGCGACAAAAGCGGGATAGCGCGAAGCGTTCTCACCTGCCTGCTCGTCAATCTTTCGAGCAGACGAACTCTTTGTAGCACGAGCTGCCGGACAGCAGGCCTGACCGAAAAATTGATTGTCGGACGGAACGTAGGGTGCTGCTTGTTAAAATGATGATCATCTCACGGACGCCGTTCCGCATCTCGTTTTTCGGTGGTGGTACGGATTACCCAACGTGGTATCGCGAGCATGGCGGTGCGGTGCTGGCGACGACGATTGACAAGTACTGTTATTTAACCTGCCGTTATCTTCCGCCATTTTTCGAGCATCGTATCCGCCTGATTTATTCCAAAATCGAAAACGTCCAGCAGCCGGACGAGCTCGCGCATCCGTCGGCCCGGGAGACCCTCAGGTACATGAAAATCCGACGTGGCGTAGAGATTCATCATGACGCCGACTTGCCGGCACGCAGTGGCATGGGATCAAGTTCGGCGTTCACGGTCGGTTTGTTGCACGCGTTGCACGCCATGAAGGGGAAAATGGCCGGACGCGAACAGCTGGCACGCGAAGCCATCCACATCGAGCAGAATATGATCCGCGAGTCGGTCGGCTCTCAGGATCAGATCCTCGCCGCGTACGGCGGCTTCAATTACATCACTTTCTCAACGGACGGCCGTTTTCATGTGCGCCCGATAGTTCTGGCGCAGCAGCGCATGCGTGAGTTGGCCGCGCACCTGATGCTCTTTTACACCGGGATCAAACGCACCGCCTCGGATGTTGCAGCCACATTCGTCTCCACGATCAACGACAAAAGGCGGCACCTACTCTCCATGCGAGGGCTGGTGGAGGAAGCGGTGAAGCTACTGAACAGCAATCGCCCGATCGCCGAGTTCGGCAAGCTGATGGACGAAACCTGGCAGCTCAAACGGGAGCTGAGCGCGAAGATTTCCAATGCCCAAGTGGAAGGGCTTTACAGCAAAGCGATCAGTGCGGGCGCGCTTGGCGGCAAGCTCACCGGAGCTGGCGGCGGCGGTTTTCTGCTGCTCGTTGTGCCGCGTGACAAGCAGGCTGCAGTGCGTGCCAAGCTCCACCGGCTGATCCATGTGCCGTTTCGCTTCGAATTCTTTGGCAGCCAAATTATTTTTTATGACGTTGAGCAGGACTACGCGGCGGTTGAAAAAGAACGGGCTCGTCGCCCGGTGGAATCCTTCCAGGAACTCGCCGAAATCGAAGCGGCTAGTGGGTGACGAAATTCATCGCGGAAAAACACACGCGCTGCTCAAGCGCTCGCCATCTAAAAACGTGTGACGAAAGACTGATTGGCGTGCGCTCTCCATAGGGAACGAGGTTTTTCCGACGCGCATCGGCAAAGAATTGTATGGCTTTCGCGTGCGCGCGCGTTGATTGGCACGCCGCACTCCTATTTCGAAGTCCACCGGTTTTTTTCCCGAGACTGCATCACGCCGCTTAGCCGGGCTGCCGCGGAGGCGCGTGACACTGGTGATCAGGCGTTCGGTCTCGGTGCGTGCTGATCACGCGGCGAGCCTACCGGTGTCGCCTCCGCTACCGGATCGTTTTGGATGAAGAGTGACTTGCTCACCTGCGACGGCGCGCAGCTCTCGGGAAACTCGCACCAATTCGCAAAATGCCTTCATAATCACTGCGATATTGGCACCGGAGGCTTTACCGTGAGAGCGCGGATAATGGCTCACTTTGATTTCACGCATTCGCATGCCAAAACGCGTGGCTTGCGCAAGGATCTCAGCATTGATCATTGCACCTGCAGAGCGGATCTTCACCCGATCGAACACCGTGCGCCGGAAGAGCTTGAACGCGCAATCCACATCGCGAACTCTCAGACCGAACACCACTCGGACCAACACGTTCCATCCGAATGCGTTAATCAGGCGATGCCATGGATCGTGCCTCTTGCCTCGGTAGCCCATCACGATGTCGTATTCATCGGCCCATTCGAGCAATCGCTCCAGTTCTCGTAAGTCGAACTGTCCGTCTGAATCTGTAAAAAATATCAGTTCGTGGCCGGCGGAAAGAATGCCGCTCTTCAATGCCGCGCCATACCCTTTGTTCGAGCCATGGCGAATTATCCGTACTTTGTCACATTCAGCGATAAGCTCCTCACAAACGGAGGCGGTGCCGTCGGTGCTTCCGTCGTCAACCACAATAATTTCCCAGTCGGTCGCGATCTGCGATAGAACCATGCGAGCCGAATCGACAGTACGCCTGAGGTTTTTTTCTTCGTTGTAAGCCGGCAGGACTAGCGAGACATTCACGGATTTCGACATTTTATGAAAATTAGAGCTGATGGAAGTGGGGGCGATTCGTTTGTGGAGATATTACGTTTACCACATTTTCCATAACGCTGTCTAGAGCCGGACTTTTGCTTGTCAAACCCTCATTTCGCCGGTCCCGCGGCGCTCTCAGACGCAACTGCTCATCACAGACCTGAGCACTCGTCCGTTCGGCACGAGCTTGGATTCCACCAATTGGACGCCTCGGATGCGAACACGTCGTAGTCGGTGATAAAGAACAGGTCATCCAAGACGCAATTTGTCAGCACCGGTTTATTTGAGGATGATCTACGCTCCTAATCTGCGTGCGACGGTGCGCTGTTTCCCGGGCGCTGGTGAGATGTTCAACAACACCGTCAGGAGGTGCAGATGCGAGACGATTCCGAGTGTTCGCTCTGCTAGCGCGACCACAGACGCGCCCCACAGATGGCGATTCGATTTACATCTGATGCGCGGTTCGCGCTCGCACCAAGTTATTTCGGCTCGTCACGAACCTTCAACACGATCTTGCCGCGGGCATGGCGCGTGTCCGCCTTCGCCTCCGCTTTGGCCGCATCGGCCAAAGGAAATGTATCGGAAACAATGACTTTAATTTTCTTTTGATCGATCAGCTTTCCGATTTGGGCAAGCTCAGCGCCGTTGGAGTCGACCTCCAAGGAGACGCCACGAATCCCGTATTTGTCCAGCGCCGCCTGATCAACGCGGCCAACAAGACCCACCAGGATTCCCCCTTTCTTCACAATCGGATAAGATCGCGCCAGAGTTTCGCCGCCGACACCATCGACCACCACATCAACATCTTTGGCAATGTCCTCGAATTTTTGCGCTTTGTAATCGATCGCAACGTCGGCTCCAAGTTGCTTTAGAAAATCCTGATTGGCAGTTGAAGCAGTCGCGAACACCTTCGCCCCACGCATCTTTGCAATTGGAATCGCAAACATCCCAACTCCGCCAGATGCGCCTTGGATCAACACCGTCTGCCCGGCTTGGATGTTCGCTTTATCAACCAGCGCCTGCCACGCAGTCAAAGCGACACTCGGCACGCCGGCAGCTTCGGTGAAACTCAACGTCGCCGGTTTTAACGCCGCCTGGTTCTCGTTGGCTAGGGCGTACTCAGCGTAACCACCTCCACTCGGAATTGAAATGAAAGCATAGACCGGATCGCCTGCCTTGAACTTGCTCACTTTGCTGCCGACTTTTTCGACCGTGCCGGCAACGTCATAACCTGGAATCCAGGGCAGTTGGGTTCCAAAAACCTTTGCATACTTGCCTGACAATAGGGTGCCATCGAATGAATTTACACCGGCGGCAAAGACCTTGATTAGGATCTCGTTCTCGTTCGGCGCGGGAACCGGCACATCTTGAAGTTTCAACACTTCCGGTCCGCCATACTGATGCGCCACAATCGCTTTCATGGTCGGTCCGGGTGATTGCGCATAAATTGCGGCGGCAATGACCGCTGCGAACAAAGCTGCGAATTTCATGTAGTCCTTTCTATTTCCGGTTCAGCTTTCTACTTTCGAATTTCACCTTTGTAATTTTCTTCTCGGCCAGCGCGCCTGCTCGCGAACCCCTTCGGAATTGGCTGGAGCGCTTGGTTAGCTGACATCGTTGCTATTTTGAGCGCTGAAGATCTTCGACGCGAATGCGGAGATCGTGCGCCAGACCGCTCAATCTACGGAGATCCATCGCGAATTCTTTCT
>DASQXY010000126.1:0-3842 GCA_035639455.1 Chthoniobacterales bacterium
GCTGGGTTTGCCTGGGGAATCCTGCTGGCGCGGCAAAAAGTCCGGAAGGGGAGGAACGCAACCGGCAAAAGAACCGTTCAGCCATGAATCTCGTCGGCGTTAACGTGAAATCATTCGATACCGCGTCTTTTCTCGCGCAGGTCGCCGAGTACGACCGGCAACTCGGAAGGAAGCACCGGCGCTTTTTCAGTCCGCCGCAAAAGAAGCAACTCGCCGCCATCGAAAACCAGGTCGTCTCCATCACTGGTTGGCTTGTCCTGGCCTACCGAGGCATCCCCGAATCGACCAACTGCCGGAGTCGCGACTTTCTCGACTGGCACTTGGAGTTGTCGCCTGGACCGGCCGATCATCCGGTGCAAGTTGGCGATCAGACGCCGATCATCTGCGAGATCACTCCGCGGACGGAGAGTTTGCTTTATCGCAGTGGTGTCCGCCTCCAAAAGCTGGCCGGATTTATCCGCTCGCCCGACAACACCTACACTGGCACCGGAAGCAAGCCGCACAAAATTCGCGTGACCGGCTACCTGTTCTGGGACGATGAGCATAACAGAGCAGACAGCGATGTCGGCTCGTTCGTCGGCTGGTTTAGTAAAGAAGGTTATCACCACCCGTGGCGCTCGACTGCCTGGGAGATTCACCCGGTGATGAAAGTCGAAGACTTCGGGGCAGAATGAGCGGCGAACTGGACAGGGCGGAAGCGTTGGCTTACTGGATGCGCTGATGTTAGGCGCGGCAAAGATTTACTTTCTAGTTTTCGGCGTGCTGACGATCATCGGCGGGATCATCGGTTACGTGAAAGCCGGCAGTTTGCCGTCGATTATTGCCGGCGCAATTACCGGCGTCTTACTATTTGTGGCTGGCGCCTTGTTGCCTGAGCACCGCGCGATTGGACTCGCGACCGGCTTCATCATTTCGCTTCTGCTCGCCGCGCAATTTATTCCGAAGTTCATTCGGACGGGCAGAGTGATGCCGGCCGGAATGATGTCGATCTTGAGCGTGATCGGGCTTGTGGTGGCGATTGTCGCCTGGATCAAAAAATAAGCGCGTGGCTCAGAATCGTCTGCGGACGTGGCGCCGGCTCGTCCTGCTTTTGTTGATCGCGGTCCTCGCCGCGATCATTTACCGCTGGATCTCACTCGAGAAACTCCAGCGCCTCGCCCCCGCTGAGGTTTCGCCGACGCCGGCGCCTACACCGACACCGACGCGTCCGCCGGTAATCACTGGGCACCTCGAGACCAGCAGGTTGTTCAATGGAATCACCGTACACTCGAACGTGACGACTGCTCCTGGCGCCGATGCAACAACGGAGCGTCAGGACCCGGAAAGTTATGTGTTGGATTTGAAACTAGAGGCGCGTGTGCCGGTGGCGAATAAAACCATCGAGGAGCTGGCAAAAATCACTCCAGAGTTGCCTCGGCTATTGCCCGGCCTGCCCGCCATGGTTGGGCCTGACGCCGCGTCACCACTGTTTGGTGAGCTTTACAACACCAAAGTGAAGGCACTGCGCGACAATCTCGCTCGCCTCGACCAGCTTCTTTCGCGACATAACTTCTACGATTGCCAGACTGTGCTGCAGTTGCAGCACCCGCAAAGCCATCGCAAAGCGCTCCTCTTGCAGGCGGACATGGATGTCGACATGGATGGTTCCGATGCCGACCGGATGCCGATTGGCAGCGGCCTAACGACAAACTTCAAGCCTTCCACGAGCTATCGCTGGCCGAAAAAAACAGCGGCGCCAAACCCCTACCTGCCGGGAATCGAGGATCAGTTGAAGCGTGCCGAAGGCGAACTTGCGCTCAAGACAACCACCCCGGAACGGAAACGCGAGCTGCGAAACGCGGTCACGCAGTTGCGCGCCGAGATCGGCACACTGAAAAAGTTTAGTTTCCTGATTGGCGCAACCGATCCCTACATTGTCATTCCGGGCGCATTCGCCCACGGTCGCGACGCGGCGCGGGCGGGAGACTGTGCGCTGGTCATTTTTGGCGGCGCGATTTATCCCGCGATTGTCGGCGACATCGGGCCTAACGATAAAGTTGGCGAAGCCTCGTTCCGCATCGCGAAACAGATCAATCCCGCAGCCACGCCATACAATCGGCCCGTAAGCGAGTTGAAAGTTACGTATTTGATTTTTCCCGGAACTGCGGACACGCCGTTTGGCCCGCCGGATTTTGATAAGCTGCAGACGCGTTGCCAGAAACTTGTAGAGGAGATCGGAGGGGCAGGTGCGCCGCTTTATCACTGGGAAAACATTATTCCGCCAACGCCGACGCCCACGCCCCTGCCCACGCCAACGCCGACAGCCACGTCCTCACCGGCGCCTTGGGGTTCGGTGTCCCCTGGTCCGTCACCACTGCCTTCGCCGACATTTGCATTCCCCCTGCCGAGCCCGACCGCGAAAAGGCATTAGTCAACGGCCAGCCGCTTGAAGCGTTGCGTTCTAGTTTAGGGGAAGTGCCGTGGTTTCGGCGGTTTTTCTTGGGAAGCGACGCTGCGCGTCCTGCGCAAAAGATAAAAGAAATTCGTGGTTATGAAGTCGCTCTACAAACGCTGGTGGCTCTGGGTCGGCATCGTCGTGATTGCCATTTTTGTGGTGGTGCACACTTACTTGGCGATTTGGGTGCGCGATTACGTTAACCGCAAGCTCTCGGAAGTTAAAGGCTATCGCGCGCACGTTGCTGCCGTGACGCTGCATCTCTGGCGCGGCGCCTATCAGATCCACAAGATCGACATCAAGAAAACCAGCGGCGAGGTACCGGTGCCTTTTTTCTCCGCGCCGCTGGTTGATTTTTCGGTGCAATGGCACGCCCTCATTTTTGAGCGCGCTTTGGTGGGCAACATCGAGATTCACGCGCCCAAAATGAATCTCGTTAATGGTCCAACGAAGGAAAGTCAGCAAGCGCCCGTGGACGAGCCGTGGGCCCAAAAGGTGAAGCAACTGTTTCCGCTGAAAATTAACCGATTCGCCGTGCATAACGGCGAGATTCATTATCGCGACTTTAGCAGACGACCGAAAGTGGATCTGACCGTCGACCGAGTGCAAATGGTCGCGGTCAACCTCACCAACAGCAAAAAACTCTCCAAGAGTTTAATTGCCGACGTTCGCCTCGAAGGCCGTCCGCTACGGCAAGGCGATGCGCGCGCGCAGATCTCCCTCGATCCCTACGCGCATAGACCGACCTTCGCGTTCAATTTCGAATTGAAAGACATGCCTTTGGTGAAACTGAACGATTTCGCGAAAGCCTACGGCAATTTCACCTTTGAATCAGGCACGCTGAACGTGGCAATGGAAGCGAGCGCGAAGCACGGTGCGTATCAGGGCTACGTCGAGCCGGTGTTCGATCATATGGGTATCTTTAATCCGGAACATGACGCCGAGAACCCGGTCAGCTTCGTCTGGCAGGCGATACTTGGCGGCATCACTGAGATCGTGCGCAATTATTCAAAAGACCGCTTCGGCACGAAAATCCCGTTCGCCGGTACGTTTGAAAATCCGCGACCGGACGTGCTCACAACCGTCTTCAATGCGTTTCGCAACGCGTTTGTGCAGGCGTTCGAGGGAAAACTGCCGAAGGAAAAAGTACCGAAAGTCGAGCCGGAGAAAAAGCAGTAACGTTACGGCACGACCGGTGATCGCCAGCCGATTCGTGTCGCTAGTCGTAAGGGAAGTAGTCGGGCGGATATTGCGGCGGCGGCGGCGAAAACATGTACGGGCGCTGAATCAGCGGAGCGCCCCGAGGTAACGGTGCGCTGCCATTGCCGACATCATGCGGCGTGACAAAAACAAGGCGGCCGCTTGGCAACCGCAGGATGATCCGACCATCTGCCAGTGTCCCGACTAC